>NZ_JBHWIR010000225.1:0-10310 GCF_042731835.1 Kitasatospora sp. NPDC059817
GCCCGCGCCCGCGCCCGCGCCCGGGTCGGCGCGGACCGAGCCGGACGGCGACACCCTGGTCTCGCTGTTCGAACGGCAGGCCGCCGCCCGCCCGCAGGCACCCGCCGTGGTGCTGGGGGAGACCGTCCTCACCTACCGCGAACTCGACCTGCGCGCCGACCGGTTGGCCCGCCGGCTCGCCGCCCGGGGCGTGCGCCGCGGCGACCTGGTGGGCGTCGCCCTGCCCCGCTCGCCGGACCTGGTGGTCGCGCTGCTCGGCGTCCAGAAGGCCGGCGCCGGCTACCTGCCGCTGGATCCGGACTACCCGGTCGAGCGGCTGCGCGCGACCATCGAGGACGCCGCGCCCCGGCTCGTGGTGACGGACGACTCCGCCCGGGCGGCGCTGCCCGACGGCGTCGAGACCCTGTCCGTCGACGGCGCGGACGAGCCCGCCGACCGGACGCAGCCGCAGCGCCCCGGCCCGGACGGCGTCGCCTACGTCATCCACACCTCCGGCTCCACCGGCCGCCCCAAGGGCGTCCTGGTCACCCACCGCAACGTCACCCGGCTGCTCGCCACCACCGCCGACCGGTTCGGCTTCGGACCGGACGACACCTGGACCCTGTTCCACTCCTACGCCTTCGACTTCTCGGTCTGGGAGCTGTGGGGCGCCCTGCTGCACGGCGGCCGCCTGGTCGTCGTCCCCCGGGACACCGCCCGCTCGCCCGAGGAGTTCCTGCGCCTGCTCGCCGACGAGCGCGTCACGGTGCTCAACCAGACCCCCTCGGCGTTCACCCAGCTGGCCGCCGCCGACGTCGCCCACCCCGGCCCGAGCGCCCGGCTCGCCCTGCGCTACGTCATCTTCGGCGGTGAGCAGCTCGAACCCTGGCGGCTCGCGGACTGGTACCTGCGGCACCCCCAGGACGCGCCCCGGCTCGTCAACATGTACGGCATCACCGAGACCACCGTGCACGTCACGGCCGGCGACCTCGACGCCGCCGCCGTGGCCTCGGGCACCGCCACCATCGGCCGGCCGCTGCCCGACCTGCGGGCGTACCTGCTGGACGCCGCCCTGCGGCCGGTGCCCGACGGCCTGCCCGGCGAGCTGTACGTGGCCGGCCCCGGCCTCGCCCGCGGTTACCTCGGCCGCCCCGCGCTGACGGCCGGCCGCTTCACCGCCGACCCGTACGGTCCGCCCGGCAGCCGGATGTACCGCAGCGGGGACCGCGCCCGCCGCCGCCCCGACGGCGAACTCGAACACCTCGGCCGCACCGACCGGCAGGTGAAGATCCGCGGCTACCGCATCGAGCCGGGGGAGATCGAGGCCGCGCTCGCCGCACTGCCCGGCATCTCCGGCGCCGCCGTCCTCGCCACCGAACGGGAGCCCGGGCACAAGGCGCTGACCGCCTACCTGCTCGGCACCGAGGAGGCCGTCCGCGCGGCCGCCGACCACGCCCACGCGTCGCTCCCGGACCACCTGGTGCCCGCGGCCTTCGTCGCCGTCGAGGCCTTCCCGCTGACCGCCAACGGCAAGCTCGACGAGCACCGGCTGCGGGCCCGGGAGGCCAGGGCGGCGGACGGCCGGGGCCGGGCGCCCAGCGGCGAGCACGAGACCCGGCTGCACCGGCTGTTCGGCGAACTCCTCGGGGCCGACGGCTTCGGCGCGGACGAGAGCTTCTTCGCCCTCGGCGGCGACTCCCTCTCGGCGAACCGGCTGGTGGTCCGCGCCCGGGCCGAGCTGCCCGCCGAGCTGTCGGCCGAACTGACCATCCGGGACGTCTTCGCGGCCCCCACCGTGGCCGGCCTGGCCGCCCGGATCGGTGCCCGTGGCGCCGCCCGCCAGGGCGATGCGGCGGCCGGTCGGGCGCGCCCGCAGCGCCCGCAGGCCGGCCCCCGCCCGGAGCGCATCCCGCTCTCCTACGCCCAGCGCGGCCTGTGGTTCCTGCACCGGCTCGGCGAGCAGGCGTCGACCTACCACGTCCCGCTCGCCGCCCGGCTGACCGGGCCGCTCGACCTGGCCGCGCTACGGGCCGCCGCGGGCGACGTCCAGCAGCGGCACGAGAGCCTGCGCACCGTGTTCCCGGCCACCGACGGGCAGCCGTACCAGCGGATCCTCGACGACCCGCCCCTTCCGCTGACCGTCCGGCACCCCGACCCCGCCGACCTGGACGCGGCGGTGCACGAGGAGGTCCACCGGCCCTTCGACCTCGAACACGGCCTGCCCTGGCGGCTGGTGGTGTTCACCGCCGGGCCCGGCACCCACCTGCTGCTGATCGTCCTGCACCACATCACCGCCGACGAACAGTCGTTGGGCCCGCTGACCCGCGACCTCGCCGCCGGCTACGCCGCCCGGGCCCGCGGCCGGGCCCCCGAGTGGCCCCGACTGCCGCTCCAGTACGCCGACTTCACGCTCTGGCAGGGCCGGGAGCTCGGCCCGGCCGGCCGGCCCGACAGCCCGCTGGCCACCGAACTGGCGCACTGGCGCGAGACCCTGCACGCCGCACCGGGGCGCACCGCGCTGCCGGTGGACCACGAGCCGCCGCCCGGCACGGCCCTGCGCGGGGCCGCCGCCGAGTTCCAGTGGGACGCCGAACTGGTCGCCGCAGCAGCCGAATTGGCGGCCGGCCGGGGAGCCACCCTGTTCATGGTGCTGCACGCGGCCGTCGCCTGCCTGCTCGCCCGCTCCGGAGCGGGCACCGACCTCGTCCTCGGCACGGTCACCGCCGGCCGCGCCGACCCCGCCCTGGACGACCTGGTCGGCTACTTCGCCCAGCCGCTCGCCCTGCGCACCGACCTCTCGGGCCGTCCGGGTTTCGCGGAGCTCGTCGACCGCGTCCGGCATGCCGACCTCACCGCCTTCGCCCACGACCAGGCGCCCTTCGACCGGGTCGTGGACGCCCTCGCACCCGACCGGAAACTCGGCCGCCACCCGCTGTTCCAGGTGATGATCACCCTGCACGGCGGGCGCCGGCCCGCGCTCACCCTGCCCGGCCTGTCCGGCGCACCGCACCGGTTCGAGCGGGTGATGGCCAAGTTCCCGCTGCTCTTCGAGTTCACCGAACAGCCGGACGGCACGGTGCGCGGCGTCCTGGAGTACAGCACCGGCCACTTCCGCCCCGAGACCGCCGAGCGCCTGGCGCAGGGCCTCGGCCGTCTGCTGGCGGCCGCCCTGGCCGACCCGGCGGCACCCGTCGACACCCTCGACGCCCTCGACCTGCCCGGCACCTCCAGCCCGGCCGCCCGCCCGCTCCCGGCCCCCGCCGCCGCCCGCCCGCAGCCCGTCACCGGCCCGGAGGGCGGCTCGCCCGCCGAGGAGCAGCTGCGGACCCTGTTCGGCAGCGTCCTCGGCCGGGCGCGGCCCGGGCCGTCGGAGGGGTTCTTCCGGCTCGGCGGGGACAGCATCCTGGCGATCCAACTCGCCACCCGGGCCCGGTCGGCGGGAGTGCTGATCACGCCGAAGGACGTGTTCACCCACCAGACCCCGCGCGCCCTCGCCGCCGCCGCGGCCGTCGCCCCGGACGGCGGCCGCGCCCCGGCCGCCCGCCCGGCGGCGCCCGCGCCCCCGGGCGAGGTGCTGCCGCCCACCCCGATCGCGGACTGGCTGGCGGCCCGCGGCGGACCGATCCACGGCTACGCCCAGTCCCTGCTGTGCGAGGTGCCGCCCGGCGCCACCGAACACACCCTGCGCACCGCCCTCCAGCAGCTCGTCGACCACCACGACGCGCTGCGGACCCGCCTGACCGGGGCCCCGGGCGAGCCGCTCGCCTTCGAGATCCGGCCCGCCGGGACCGTCCCGGCGGCCCCGCTGCTGCACCGGATCGACCTCGCCCGCGAGGGCCTCGCCACCGCCCCCGGCCGCGACCCGGCGCCCGCCCTGCTGGAACTCGTCGCGGAACAGCGGCACGACGCCCGCCGCCGCCTCGACCCCTACCGGGGCGACCTGCTGCGGGCGGTCTGGTTCGACGGCGACCAGGGCGGCCTGCTGCTGATGGTGATCCACCACCTCGCCGTCGACGGCGTCTCCTGGCGGATCCTGCTCGACGACCTCGCCCGGGCCCACCGGGCCGCCGCCGACGGCCACCCGGCCGACCTCGCCGCCGTCCCCGTCACGGCCGCCGACTGGGCCCGTGCGCTGCGGGCCGCCGAGGCCGACCCGGCGGTCGCCGCCGACCGCGACCACTGGCACGGCCTGCTGACGGCCGGCACCGGGACCATCGGCACCCGGCCGCTGGACCGCACCCGGGACACCGTGGCCGGGGCCGCGACCCTGCGCACCACCCTGGGCGGCGGCCCGACCGCCGCCCTGCTGACCGACCTGCCCGACCGACTCGGCGCCGCCGTACCGGAGATCCTCCTCGGCGCCCTCGCCGCCGCCCTGCACGGCTGGCGCGCCCGCAGCGCCGACGGCCCGCTCCTGGTGGACGTCGAGGGCCACGGCCGCGACCCGGAACTCGCCGCCCTCGACGGCCTCGACCTCTCCCGGACGCTGGGCTGGTTCACGGTCATCCACCCCGTCCTGCTGGACACCGGCCCGGCCGCGCCCGACACCGGGGGAGCGGCCCCCGCCGACGACCTGGCCCGCGCCGTCGCGGCCGCCCGGCAGCGCCTGCGCGCCACCCCCCACCGGGGCCTGACGTACGGGCTGCTCCAGCGGTCCGGCACGCTGCCCGACCGCCGGGCCCCGATCGCCTTCAACTACCTGGGCCGCTTCGACACCACCCGACGCGGCCCCTGGCAGCCCGTCCCCGGCACCCTGCGCGGCGAGGCCGATCCCACCCTGCCGCTCGCCCACACCCTCTCGGTCGACGCCTTCGTGGAGACCGGCCCGGACGGCCCGCGGCTGCGGGTCGAATGGGCCTGGCCGGCCGGCGTGCTGGCCGCCGACGCGGTGGCCGAACTCGCCGCCCGCTGGGAGCAGGCCCTCACCACCCTGTCGTCCGCCGGCCCGCCCCGGGCCGAGGGGCCCGCAGCCGACGCCCAGCCCGAGGAGCCCGCCGAAGCCTCCGCCGAGGAGCCCGCCGAGGCCGCCGCGCCCGCCGCCGTCCTGCTGCCCGCCACACCGCTCCAGGCCGGCCTGCTGTTCCACTCCCGCTACGCCGCCCACGACGGCCGCCGCGACCCGTACCTCGTGCAGCTCGTCCTCGACCTCACCGGCGCGATCGACCCGGAGCGGCTCCAGGACGCCGCCCAGCGGCTGCTGGCGCGCCATCCGCAGCTCGCCGGGGCCTTCACCAGCGGCGAGTCCGGCCCGCCGCAGCAGGTCGTGCCGGTCGAGGTGACGCTGCCCTGGCGCACCGTGGACCTCACCGGGCGGGCGGAGCGGGAGCAGTCCGCCACCGCCCGGCGGCTCGTGGAGGAGGACCGCCGGCCGTTCGCGGTCGACACGCCGCCGCTGATCCGCTTCACCCTGCTGCGGCTGGCCGCCGACCGGTGGCGGCTCGTCTTCACCCACCACCACCTGCTGCTGGACGGCTGGTCGGTGCCGATCGTGCTGCGCGAGCTGCTCACGCTGCACCAGGGCGTCGACCTGCCCCCGGCGCCGTCCTACCGCCGCTACCTCGACTGGCTGGCCGGGCGCGACGACGCGGCCGCGCGCGGCGCCTGGCGCACGGCCCTCGCCGGGGCCGAGCCCACCCGGGTCGGCCGGCCCGCTCCGGCCGGCGGCGAGGGCGCCGACGACGGCCCGTCGACGAGCGTCTTCACCCTGCCCGCCGGGCTCACCGCTGGGCTGCGGGCGCGCGCCGCGCAGTGGGAGGTGACCCTCGGCTCCCTGGTGGCGACGGCGTGGGCGCTGGTGCTCTCCCACCTCACCGGCCGCGACGACGTCCTGTTCGGCACCACCGTCGCCCAGCGCCCGGCCGAACTGCCGGAGGCGGAGCGGCTCGTGGGCCTGCTGATCAACACCGTTCCGGTCCGGGCCCGGCTGCACCCGGGCGAGCCGCTGCGCGAGCTCGCCGCCCGGCTCCAGCGGGAGCGCACCGCGCTGCTGGACCACGAGCACCTGGGGCTCACCGCGGTGGAGGAGGCCGCCGGCGCCGGGCGGCTCTTCGACAGTTCGCTGGTGTTCGAGAACTACCCGCTGGACGAGGCCGGGTTCGTCGAGCCCGCGCCGGGCCTGCGGATCGGCGCCGTCGAACCGTTCGACGGCACCCACTACCCGCTCTCGCTGGTGGTGCTGCCGCGCCAGGGCGGCCTGGACGTGCGGTTCCAGCTGCGCCCCGCCGAACTGGACCGGTACCTCGACGCGGACCGGCTGCGCACCTTGCTGACGGCCGCCTGCGCCGCCCTGGCCGGTCCGGGCGCGGACGCGCTGACCACCGGCCGGGTCGACCTGCTGCCGCCCGTCCAGCGGGCGGGGCTGCGGGCCTGGGGCACCGGCCCGGCGGCCGACGCCGAACCGGTGTCGGTCGGCGCGCGGTTCGAGCGGCTGGCGGCCGACCACCCGGACCGGATCGCCCTGCGACACGTCGACGGCGCCGGCACGAACGGCACCGGTACCGCCACGGACGCCACCACCACCTACGGCGCGCTAAACGCCGACGCCAACCGGCTGGCCCACCACCTGGCGGCCCTCGGGGTGCGGCCCGGCACCCGGGTCGCCGTGCGGCTGCCGCGCAGCCCGGAGGTGCCGGTGGCGATGCTGGCGCTGGCCAAGCTCGGCGCCGTCTGTGTCCCATTGCACCCGGGGTTCCCGGCCGAGCGGCTGCGCGCGCTCGCCGCCGAGGCGGGCACCGAACTGCTGCTGGACGCCGAGCTGTTGGCGGCGGCCCGGCGGGCGGGCGGGAGTACGGACGACCCCGGCGTGGAGGTGCGGCCCGGGCAGGTCGCCCAGTTGCTGTACACCTCGGGCTCGACCGGCCGCCCCAAGGGCGTGGCGGTCACCCACCGCAACATCCTCGCCCTGGCCGACGACCCGCTGTGGCACGGCCCCGACCACGACCGGGTGCTGTTCCACTCGCCGCACGCCTGGGACGCCATGGTGTACGAGCTGCTGATGCCGCTGCTGACCGGCCGCCAGGTGGTGGTGGCCCCGCCGGGGGAGCTGACCCCGGCGGACTACGCCCGGGCCGTCGAGAGCGGCGGCGCCACCGCGGCCTGGCTGACGGCGGGCCTGTTCGACCTGCTGACCGAGCAGATCCCGGCGGCCCTGGCCCGGTTGCGCCTGATCTGCACCGGCGGCGACGTCGTGCCCCCGGCGGCGCTCGCCCGGGCCCGGCGGGCCGCGCCCGGCCAGCGGCTGCTGGACCTGTACGGGCCGGTGGAGAGCACGACCTTCGCCCTGGGCCACGAAGTCCCGGCGGGCCCGGTCCGCGAGGGCGGGGCCGTCCCGATCGGCCGCCCGCTCGCGGGGACGAGGGTGCTGCTGCTGGACGCCGCGCTGCGCCCGGTGCCGCCGGGCGTCCCCGGCGAGATCCACCTGGGCGGCGAGGGCCTGGCCGCGGGCTACCACGGCGCCCCGGCCCGGACGGCCGAGCGGTTCGTCGCCGACCCGTACGGCCCGCCGGGCGGCCGGCTGTACCGCACCGGGGACCTGGGCCGGTGGGACACCGAGGGCCGGCTGCACTTCCTGGGGCGCGCGGACCGGCAGGTGAAGATCAACGGGTTCCGGATCGAGCCGGGCGAGATCGAGGCCGCGCTGTGCGCCGAGCCGGAGGTCACCGCCGCCCGGGTGGTGCCGCACGGGGCGGGCCCGGCGGGCCGCTCGCTGGTCGGGTACGTGGTCGCCGACCGGCCGGTGGCCGCCGGTGAACTGCGCCGCCGGCTTGCCGGGCGGCTGCCGCGCCACCTGGTGCCCGCTGTGCTCGTCCCGGTCGACGCGCTGCCGCTGGACGCCAACGGCAAGGTCGACACGACCGCCCTGGGCCCGCCGCAGCGGTCGGCCCCGGCGCCGACCCGCTCGCCCCGCCGGGAGGTGCTGGCGGCGCTGTTCGCGGAGGTGCTGCGGGTGCCGGCGGTCGCGCCGGAGGACGACTTCTTCGCGCTCGGCGGCAACTCGATCGCCGCGATGCGGCTGGCTGGGCGGATCCGGTCCACCCTGGGGGTCGACGTGCCGCTCAGTGAGCTGTTCGACGCGCCCACGGTGGCCGGGCTGGACCACCGGCTCGACCGCGCCGCCCGTACCGACGGTGCCGACGGTGCCGAAGGCAGCGCCCCGGCGTTCGGCGACCGGACGGCCCGCCCCGACCGGCTGCCGCTCGCCCCCGCCCAACTGCGCCTGTGGACCGCCAACTACCTGGGCGAGCACCGCCCGGACTACCTCACCACCCTGGCCCTCGACCTCACCGGCGGGCTCGACCCCGCCGCGCTGCGGGCCGCCCTCGGCGACCTGGTGGCCCGGCACGAGGCCCTGCGGACCGTCCTGCCGTACGGCCCGGACGGCCCGGAGCAGCGCATCCTCGCGCCCACCGCCGCCCCGCCCGCCGACGACCCGCCCGCCGACGCCGACCTCGCCGAGGCCGTCCTCGCCGCCGTCCCGTCCGCCGCGCCCCGCCTCCTCGACGTCCCGCCGGAGCGGCTGGACGCCTGGATCGCCGCCGAACTCGACCGCGGCTTCGACCTGTTGACCGAACCGCCGCTGCGCACCGCCCTGCTGCGCAGCGGCCCCGACCGGCACACCCTGCTGCTGGTGCTGCACCACGCGACGGTGGACGGGCACGCGCTCGAACCGCTGCTGGCCGACCTGCGGTCCGCCTACCGGGCCCGGGCGGCCGGCGGGGCACCGCGCTGGCCGTCGCCCGCCGTCCAGTACGCCGACCACGCCCTGTGGCTGCGGCGGCGGCTCGGCAACGAGGACCGCCCGGAGAGCCCGGCCGCCCGGCAGGCCGCCTACTGGAAGGGCGCGTTGGCCGCCCTGCCGCCGTGGCGCGGCCTGCCGGACGCCACCGGCGCCCCGGGCGCCGGGCCGGGCGCGGCCGGCACCGTCCGCTTCGCCCTGGACCAGCGGGAGCACCGCCGGCTGGCGGCCGCCGCCCGGGCCTGCTCGGCCGGCACCGGCATGGTGGTGCAGGCGGCGTTCGCCGCCGCGCTGGGCGACCTCGGCGCGGGGCACGACCTGCCGATCGGGGTGCCGCTGGCCGGCCGGGACGACGAGGTGCTGGACGGCGTGGTCGGCTGCCTGGTCAACACCGTGGTGCTACGGGTCGACACCTCCGGCGCCCCGACGGCCCGCACCCTGGTCGGGCGGGTCCGGGAGCGGCTGCTGGCCGCCCACGCCCATCAGGACCTGCCGTTCGACCGGGTGGTGGAACTGGTCAACCCGGCCCGGCAGGCGGGCCGCCAGCCGCTGTTCGGGGTGGCGGTCTCCCACCTGGTGCGGGCCGAGCCGGCCGACGGCGGGCGGTGGGCCGACGCCGTGGCGGTCGCCGAGCGGCCCGTCCCGGTGGCCCGCACGGCCGTGGACCTGCTGCTCCACCTGGTGGAGCGGCGGACCGCGGACGGCGCACCCGGCGGGCTGGAGTGCGCCCTGGTACACGCGCTGGACGGCTGCGACGAGCCGACCGCCCGGCGGGTGGTGGCCGCCTTCCGGCGGCGGGTCACCGAGTTCTGCGACGAGCTGAACAACGAGCTGAACGGCGAGTTGAACAACGAGCTGAACGACGAGGTCGACGGCGGGCTCGACGACGAGCCGGCCGACGAGTTGAACGACCTTGCCCAAGTGCACGACCACAACCACGAAGTGAGGGTCCGATGAGCAGCACCAACCCCTTCGACGACGAGCAGGGCGCGTTCCTGGTCCTGGCGAACGAGGAGAACCAGCACGCGCTCTGGCCCGCCTTCGTCGACGTGCCCGCCGGTTGGCGCAGCGTGTTCGGCGAGGAATCCCGGCAGGCCTGCCTGGACTACGTCGAGAAGAACTGGACCGACCTGCGTCCGCGCAGCCTGGCCGAGGCGATGGACGCCCGCGTCGACTGAGCGCGATCGGCCGGTCCATCAGGGCTGTTCCACCCTGGCTTAAGGATCTTCCGCCCCCCGCAAGCGAACTGACAGCATGTCAGGGACCGGCGCGGGGCCGGCCCGCAGGAACGAGTGCGGCGCGCCTGGGTTTCCCCCACGCCCGGCCGCGCCGCCGGCGAGCCGGCCCCGGAGCCCCGCAGGCACCCGATTGCCGCCCGTCCGGACCGCAGCGCCACCGCCCGTTGTCCGAAGCCCTCACGAGGAGTCACCGATGAACGCTGTCACCCCGCGCCCCGCCGAGCGCACGGCCCGGCCCCGCCACTACCTGATGTGCCGTCCCAGCCACTTCGAGGTCACCTACGCGATCAACCCGTGGATGGACCCGGCGAAGCCGGTCGACACCGGGCTCGCCGTGGCGCAGTGGGAGCGGCTGTACG
>NZ_JBHWIR010000226.1:0-2319 GCF_042731835.1 Kitasatospora sp. NPDC059817
CCGCGACAGCGAGTCCGCACCGGTGGGTGCGGGACTGCCGTCGCGGTCCGCGGGTGGTTCGTGCGTGCTCATCGGGGGCTGAGCTTACCGTGCGGTGGCCCGGCCCCTCGGAGCGATCCGATCCCCCGGCGAGGCCGGGGGACGGTGGATCAGCGGTCGCGCTTCTCCTTGATCTTCGCGGCCTTGCCGCGGAGGTCACGCAGGTAGTACAGCTTGGCGCGGCGAACCGCACCGCGGGTCACGACCTCGATCTTCTCGACGACCGGGGTGTGCACCGGGAAGGTGCGCTCCACGCCGACGTTGAAGCTGACCTTGCGAACGGTGAAGGTCTCACCGACGCCGGCGCCGTGGCGGCGGATGACGACGCCCTGGAAGACCTGGACACGGGAGCGGTTGCCCTCGATGACCCGGACGTGGACCTTCAGGGTGTCACCGGCGCGGAAGGCCGGAATGTCGCTACGCAGCGAGGCCGCGTCGACAGCAGCGAGCTTGTTGCTCATGTTGCTCTCCATCGCAGGCGCCACGGGCCGCCCACGGAAGTTCGTCACAATGGGGTTTGCTGCGGGCCGCATCGGCTGACGGCGATCCCCCCGTGGCGAGGGCGCCGGTCCACGTGGCCCCTACGAAGGGGGCCCAGCGACAGACAACAGCGGCCTATTCTTCCACACCAACGGCCACGGACCGAAATCGGCCGAGCTCCTCGTCCCAGGCCAGGCCGAGGATGCTGAGCGCCTCCCGGTCCTTCTTGTCGAAGGCGCCGTAGCGCCAGCGCTCGACCAGGTCGGTGCGGTTCGCCAGGGTCCGGGCGAAGGCCTGTTCCCGCCGCCAGCGGGCGATCCGGCCGTGGTTTCCGCTGAGCAGCACGTCCGGCACGGTCCGGCCGCGCCATTCGGCGGGCTTGGTGTAGACCGGGCCCTCCAGCAGGTCCGCCATCGCGCCGGGCGCGAAGGAGTCGTCCCGGTGGGACTCGGCGTTGCCGAGCACCCCGGGCAGCAGCCGGGCGATCGCCTCGACCATCACCAGCACGGCGACCTCGCCGCCGGCCAGCACGTAGTCGCCGATCGAGGCCTCGACCACCGGCATCCGGGTGGCCGCCTCCTCGATGACCCGCCGGTCGATGCCCTCGTACCGGGCGGGGGTGAACGCCAGCCAGGGGCGGCTCGCCAGCTCCTGGGCGAGTTCCTGCGTGAACGGCCGCCCGCTGGGGGTGGGCACGACGAGCGTCGGCAGCTGGCCCTCGGGCCCGCCGGCGACCACCGCGTCCAGCGCCTCGCCCCACGGCTCGGGCTTCATCACCATGCCGGGGCCGCCGCCGTACGGGCTGTCGTCCACCGTCCGGTGCACGTCGTGGGTCCACTCGCGCAGGTCGTGGACGTGCACGTCCAGCTGGCCGCGGGAGCGGGCCTTGCCGACCAGCGAGATGTTCAGCGGTTCCAGGTACTCGGGGAAGATCGAGACGACGTCGATCCGCATCCCGTTCTGGACCTGCGCGACGCCCTCCTCCACCGTCACTTCGACCCCTCCGCGCCCTTGGCACCGGCCGCGCCCTCGGCGCCGTCGACAACCTCGGCGCCCTCAGCGCTCTCGGTGTCCTCGGCGTCCTCGCCCTCGGCGGAAGCGCCACGGGCGACCTCGGCCTGTTCGGGTTCGATCAGGCCGACCGGCGGGGTGATCACGGCGCGCTGGTTCTCCAGGTCGATGGTCGGCACGATCTGGCGGACGAAGGGCACCAGCACCTCCGTCCCGTCGGCCTTCTCCACCGTGAGCAGGTCCTGGTACGGCAGGTGGACGACCTCGGTCAGCTCGCCGACGAGGGTGCCGTCGAGCAGCACCACGTCCAGGCCGATCAGCTGGTGGTCGTAGTACTCCTCCGGGTCCTCGGGGCTCTCCTCCGGGTCGACCTCGGAGATGAGCAGCGTGCCCCGCAGCGCCTCCGCCGCGTTGCGGTCCTTGACGCCGGCGAAGCGCAGCAGCAGCCGGCCGCTGTGCACCTTGCCGGACTCGATGGTCAGCGGTCCCACCGACGCGGGGTCGGTGAACAGGACGGCACCGGGGCCGAGCCGGAGCTCCGGCTCGTCGGTGCGGACCTCGACGCTGACGTCCCCCCTGATGCCGTGGGCGCGGCCGATCTTGCCGACGACGAGCTGCACGGTGATCGTTCTCCTGGAGTTCCTAGAGCGGGACGGAATGCGGAAAGCGCGAGAAACGCGAAAAGGGGGGGGGGGGGGGGGCGGGCCGGCGCGGGGGGGGCGACCGCACCACCCGCCGCGCAGCCACGAGGGAGCTCAGGCACTGACATGATAGAAAAAAAATATACAA
>NZ_JBHWIR010000226.1:2329-10291 GCF_042731835.1 Kitasatospora sp. NPDC059817
GGTGGGTGATCTGCGGGGCCTTGCCGGGCAGGCCGAGCGGTGCGGCGAGGCGGTCCAGGGCGAGCGCGGGGTCGAGCGGCCCCCACCGGAAGAAAAAAGGCCCCCCCCCCGGGGGGGAGCGCCCCCCGCCCCCCCCCCCCTCACAAGCCCTGACGGCTGAACGAGCAGCTGTGTCAGCGAATGTTGTCCACGTCGACCAGGTCGACCCGGACGTTGTGACCGCCGAGGGCGCCGACGACGGTGCGCAGTGCGCGCGCCGTGCGGCCACCCCGGCCGATCACCTTGCCGAGGTCATCGGGGTGCACTCGCACCTCGATGGTGTTGCCCCGACGCAGGTTGCGCGAGCGCACCTGCACGTCGTCGGGGTGCTCGACGATGCCCTTCACCAAGTGGTCGAGGGCGTCCTCGATCACGCTCAGGCCTCGGCGGCGGCGTCGGCCTCAGCCTCGACCTTGTCCGACTTCTTGGCCTTCGGGGTGATGGCAACACCGGTGGTGGCGTCCTCGAAGCCGGCGACGGCCTTCGCGAACAGGTGCGAGAAGTCCTCGACCTTGGGCTCGGCAACCAGCAGCGGCGCCGGGGCCGGGAGGCCCTTGAACTTCTGCCAGTCGCCGGTCAGCTTGAGGATGGCGAGCACCGGCTCGGTCGGCTGGGCGCCGACGGACAGCCAGTACTGGGCGCGGTCGGTGTCGACCTCGATCTTCGAGGGGTTGTAGGTCGGCTGGTAGATGCCGATCTCCTCGATCGCGCGGCCGTCACGCTTGGTGCGCGAGTCGGCGACGACGATGCGGTAGTGCGGGGAGCGAATCTTGCCGAGACGCTTGAGCTTGATCTTGACTGCCACGGGAGTGGATTCTCCTGGTGTTGACGTGGGTGAGCGGCCGCGCCGTCGCGTGGGGTTGCGCCGTGGGCCGTTCAAGGGACACGCCAGCCGTAGGAGAGAGGGGTCCTGCTCGGCTGCCGAGTACTCAGCTGTCCATTCTGCCATACCGGCGCGAACCGCCTTCGCTCGGCCATCCGCAGGACGCATCCCGGCTGCTTCTCAGCCGTACCCCGGCGCCGCGCGCCCGGCTGTCCGCGGGCCGCGCGAGACCCTCCGGGGGGCCGCCCCCCGACTGCCTCCGCAGGCCCGTTCACAAGGCGCGACCGGGAGCCCTCGCTCCCGGTCCGCCCACGAACTCACCGATGTACCGCTCGTTCCGGCCGGATCCGCTGCCCGCACAGCCGTCCGCCGGCCTTCCCCGTCTTCTGGTGTTCTGGCCTAGCCGATCTCTCGGTCCAACCGATCTCCCGGCCTGACCGATCTCCCGGTCTGACCGATCTCCGGGTCCAACCGATCTCCCGGCCCAACGGTCTTCCGGTTCAGCGATCTCCCGGTCCAGCAGTCCTCCGCCGCACCGGTCGCCCGGCAGGACGGTCTTCCGCCACCCCGGTCATCCGACGCGCCGGTCGTCCGATCCGACGACCGCCCGGTCCTCCGGTGTCCCGGTGGACCGATCGGTCACGAGATCTTGAACGGCTGCTGGCACGCGCCGCAGACGATGGACGCCTGGGCGAGCACCGACGGCACGACCCGGACGTTCCGTCCGCAGCCGCACACCGCCTTGACCCGGACGCCGCCCCCGGAGGAACCGTGCCGGGCGGCCGGGCCGCGGAAGGCCCGCGTCGTACCGTCGCCGGCCACCGCCTCCTGGTGCGCGCCGAGGGCGCGGTCCAGTCGCTCGATGGTCTCCGCGTAGCGCTCCTGGGTCTCCTTGAGCATGGTCACCTGGGAGAAGCCGCTGCTCGCGTGCGGTTCGACCGGGTGCGCCAGGCCGAGCTCGGAGGCGAGCAGCAGGAAGCGCCGGTTGTGGTAGCGGCCGGCTCGCGAGGTGTCCCGGATGTCCCGGGCCGCGGCCAGACCGTGGGCAGCCTCGTGGAGGAGCCGCTCGAAACCGAGCCGGGTGCCACAGGCCGAGGAGGATTCGCCGATCAGGGCCTCGGGCGAGGCCAGGTCGGGGAGGTCCTGGTGGTGGGCCTGGATGTCACTCCAGGCGGCGGCCAGTTCGGCCGCGAGGACGAGGGGCTGTGTCGTGCTCACGCTAGACCAACGATGGAGTGCGAGCCGATGTTCCGCATGTTCTCGTTCTTCGGGAATTCCCAGGGAACTCCCAGGAATGCATGGTCGCGCGCGAATTGCGCGTTCCGGATCTGATGCAAGACCAACCCCCTGCCGGTTTCGGCCCGCCGCAGCTCGGCGGGCCTCGTGAATTCCGCCCGGGGGCGGGCTGTCGCCCCCTGGACGTACGGCCCGTGGGCCCGTCGAGTTGACAGGGCCACGGGCCGTACACCGTACCGCTATTGCGTTAATACCGGCAGTTGACCGGCCAGTAGGGATGTCCGCGGTCGGGGCGCCTCTCGGACAGTTACCGGATTCTTACTCATCCGCATTCCGGGCAAATGTCGCCGCCAACGGTCATTACCTGCTGGTAACAGGCATCAGTACGCGCGGGCGACGATCGCGATATTGCCGTCCTGGTCGTCCGCCAGCGGCACCGAGCCGTCGGCCGCGACAATGCAGCGCACCGAAACGCCCTGCTCGGCGAGCTTGGCCTCGCCCTCCGGACCGAGGTCGGCCCAGGAGATCCGGCCCCAGCCGGTCGCGGCGGCCTCGGCGGCCTCCTCGATGGTCCTGACGTCGACGGTACGGGCCTCGCGGCGCTCGCGGGACTGGCGCAGCAGCAGCGCCTGGTCCTCCTCCAGGATGCCCGGGACCAGCGCGGCCAGGGAGTCGATGGAGACGGGCTCCTTGCCGCCGGGGATCCGGCGGGCCAGCATCGCGGTGCCGTTCTCGAGGTCGCGCGGGCCGACCTCGATGCGCAGCGGCACGCCCTTGAGCTCCCAGTCCACCGCGCGGCGGCCGAACGGGGTGTCGGTGCGGTCGTCGACGACCACCCGGACACCGGCGGCCTCCAGCGTGGCGCCGATCTCGCGCACCTTGGCGATGACCGCGTCGTCGCCCTTGATGGCGAGCACGACGGCCTGGACGGCGGCCAGTCGCGGGGGCACCCGCAGGCCGTTGTCGTCGCCGTGGGACATGATCAGGCCGCCGACCATGCGGGTCGAGACGCCCCAGGAGGTCTGCCAGACGTGCTCGCGCTCGGCGCCCTGGAGCTGGTAGGTCGTGTTGAACGCCTTGGCGAAGTTCTGGCCCAGCTCGTGGCTGGTGCCCATCTGCAGCGCCTTGCCGTCGCCCATCATGCCCTCCAGGGTGAGGGTGTTGATGGCGCCGGCGAACCGCTCCTTGGCGGTCTTGCGGCCGAGCACGACGTCGATACCGAGCACGTTCGTCATGAAGTCGCCGTAGACCTGGGTGTGGATCATCGACGCGTACGCGCGGGCGTCCTCGTAGGTGGCGTGGGCGGTGTGGCCCTCCTGCCAGAGGAACTCGGTGGTGCGCAGGAAGACGCGCGGGCGCAGCTCCCAACGGACCACGTTGGCCCACTGGTTGATCAGCAGGGGCAGGTCGCGGTGGCTCTGCACCCACTTCGAGAAGTACTCGTTGATGATCGTCTCGGAGGTGGGCCGGACGACGACCGGCTCGTCGAGCTGCTTGCCGCCGCCGTGGGTGACCACCGCGAGCTCGGGGGCGAAGCCCTCGACGTGCTCGGCCTCCCTGGTCAGGTAGGACTGCGGGATGAACATCGGGAAGTAGGCGTTCTGCGCGCCGGCCTTCTTGATCCGCGCGTCCATCTCCTGCTGCATCCGCTCCCACAGGCCGTAGCCGTACGGTCGGATGACCATGGTGCCGCGCACCGGACCGTTGTCGGCCAGCTCGGCCTTGTTGATGAGGTCCTGGTACCAGCGCGGGAAGTCTTCCGCCTGAGGGGTGAGAACGGGTGCCTTAGCCATGGCCCGAATGGTACGGGGCGCGGCCCCCTGACTTCGAATCGATAACACGCCGGCGGCCGCCGGACGGACGACCACCGCACCCGCCGGACGGACGACCGCGCACCCGCCGGCAGCAGACGGCGGCACCCGCCGACCGCAGGGGGCGCACGACCGCGACACGCGCGCACCACCCTGCACCCCTCTGGACGCCGGGCCCGACCCGCTGTTCGCTGGAGTGGGGCGGGACTTTGGGGGAGCCGTAGCAGCACACCGAAGGACCGGATGGGAGGCCGCGATGGCTTCAGCTCGGACGACCGGCACGACCGTACGACCGACAGGCGCACGACCGCACCACCCGCAGCCCGGGGCGGCGCGGCCCGCGCGGGCGCGCGACTGGGCGGAGATCCAGGAGCGCATGCTGGTGCCGCTCTACGAGGCGGTCCACGACCGGCTGGAGGTCGGCCCGGCGACCAGCGTGCTGGGCCTGGGCTGCCGGTCCGGACTGGCGCTGCTGCTCGCCGCCGGGCGCGGTGCCCAGGTCACCGGCCAGGAGCCGCGGGACGAGCTGCGCGAGCTGGCCCGCGGCCGCCGGCTGCGGGTGTGCGCGGGGGCCCGGCCGACCGCGGCCGTCCCCCGCTCGGCCCATTCGCTGGTGACGGTCTTCGAGCAGTTGCCCGGTTGCGCCGAGCCGGGTCCGGTGGTCGTCGAGGCCGCCCGGCTGACCCTCCCGGGCGGGCACGTGGTGCTGGCCGCCTGGGGCCCTCCGGAGCGCTGCCAGAGCGCCCCGGTGCTGGACGTGGCGCGTCGGCGGGCGGGCCGGACCACCGCGCGCGACCCGTTCGAGCTGAGCACGCCCGGCACGCTGGAGGACCTGCTCGCCCCGGCCGGCCTGCGCCCGGCCGGCAGCGGGCGGGTGAGCTGCCCGTTCGCCTACGCGGACCTGGACAGCGCGGTGCGCGGCCTGCTCTCCACCGGCCTGTTCGAGGCGGCCGAGGAGTTCTCCGGCGCGTCGCTGGTCGCCAAGGAGCTGGAGGAGGCGCTGCAGCCGTACCTGCGCGCGGACGGCTCGGTCCGGATGGAGAACGTCTTCCGCTACCTGGTCGCCGAACGGCCCCGGTAGCGGCGGCCGACCGGCCCCGACGGCGCGGGGAACGGGGCCCACGGCGACGCCCGGACGGGCCCCCGGCGGCACCGGGAACGAGCCCCCCGGCAGCAATCGGACGGCCCCGGGCGACAACAGATCCGACAGCGACGAAACCGGGGGCGCCCGCCCGCACGGCGAGCGCCCCCGGCCCGCCGGTTCACGCCTGGTCGAGCGACTTCCCGTCGGACCCGGAGCCCTTCCGCGGCACCCCGGCCGCCCGGTACGCCTGCTCCTCGTCCAGCGTCTCCGCCTCCAGCAGCGCCGCCGCCAGCGCGTCCAGCCGGGCCCGCTCCTCGGTCAGCAGCCGTACCGCGTGCTCGTAGCACTCGGCGACGATCCGGCGGGCCTCCTCGTCCACCGCGTCGAGGGTGGTCGGCGCGGCGGAGAGCCCGTAGGCGCCCTGCGGGTCGGCGGGCACCGCGGTCAACCGGCCGACCCGCTCGCTCATCCCCCACCGGCCGGCCATCCCGCGGGCGATGTTGGTGACCTGCTCCAGGTCGCTCTCCGCTCCGGTGGTGATCACCCCGTAGACCACCTGCTCGGCCGCCATCCCGCCGAGCGCGCCGATGATCCGGCCGCGCAGGTAGGGCTCGGTGTACGAGTAGCGGTCGTTCTCCGGGGTGGACAGGGTGACGCCGAGCGCCCGGCCGCGCGGCACGATGGTGATCTTGCGGACGGGGTCGGCGCCGGGCTGCAGCATGCCCAGCAGCGCGTGCCCGCTCTCGTGGTAGGCCGTGCGCTCGCGCTCCTCCTGCGGCATCACCAGCGGCCGGACGGCGCCGAGCTGGACCTTCTCCAGGGCGTCCGAGAGGTCCCGCTCGTTCACCGCGTCCTGCTTGCGCTTGACGGCCAGCAGGGCGGCCTCGTTGACCAGGTTGGCGAGTTCGGCGCCGGTCATCCCGGGGGTGACCTTGGCCAGCCGGGTGAGGTCGGCGTCGCCGGCCAGCGGGACGGTCCGGGTGTGGATGCGCAGGATGGCGGCGCGGCCGTCCCGGTCGGGCGGGCTGACGGTGATCCGCCGGTCGAACCGGCCGGGGCGCAGCAGCGCCGGGTCGAGCACGTCCGCGCGGTTGGTCGCGGCGATCACGATGACGCCCTCGGAGCCGGTGAAGCCGTCCATCTCGGTGAGGATCTGGTTGAGCGTCTGCTCGCGCTCGTCGTGCCCGCCCATGCCGCCGCCCGCGCCGCGCTGGCGGCCGATGGTGTCGATCTCGTCGATGAAGATGATCGCCGGGGCGACCTTGCGGGCCTCGGCGAACAGTTCGCGGACCCGGCTGGCGCCGACGCCGACGATCATCTCGATGAACTCGGAGGCGGAGGCGGAGAAGAACGGCACGTCCGCCTCGCCGGCGACGGCCCGGGCGAGCAGGGTCTTGCCCGTCCCGGGCGGGCCGCTCAGCAGCACGCCGCGCGGCATCTTGGCGCCGAGCCTGCGGTACTGCTGCGGGTTCTTCAGGAAGTCGACCACCTCGGTGAGTTCGGCCTCGACCTCGTCGATACCGGCCACGTCGGCGAAGGTGGTGCGCTTGCCCTGGTCGGCGGTGACCGGCTTGGGCGGGGCCTTGCGGCCGAGCGCGCCGGCGCCCAGCCCGCCGGCCATCCGGCGGGCGAGCAGCACCCAGATCAGGATCAGCAGCACCATGGGGGCCAGCGAGATCAGCAGGTTGGCGAGGAAGCTGCGCTGCTGGACCACCGGGGAGGTGGCGGTGACCTCGACGCCCTGCTGCTGCAGCGTGGTCCACAGGTTGTCGTTGGCGAAGGACGGCCGCTGGGTGGCGAAGTCGGTGTAGTCGCCCTTGCCGCCGTCCGGCTTGGGCTGGGCGCTCTTGAGGGTGCCCTCGATCGCGTCGCCCTTGGAGTAGATCTTGGTGATGTTGCCCTTGTTCAGCTGGTTGTTGAACTCGGTGTAGGAGATCGTGGTGGCACCGGCGTTGCCGAAGAAGGACAGCAGCAGGTCGGAGATCAGGAACACCACGAGCGCGGTGAGGGCGAGTCCCATCCAGCCGCCGGGCATCCGGCGGCGGGGCGGCGGCGGGGGCGGGGCGCCCTCGGACCGCCAGGGCTGGTCGGGGGTCTGGCGCGGCGGCACGGGTTCGGTCACCCATCGGACGATACGGACGCGGGCTCGGGCGAGCCACCCGAAACGCCGCGCCGAGCACGCCCCTGACCAGCCGCGACGGGGCCCCGCCAGTGCCTGATCCCCGCCGCCCCGTCAGTGCCTGCGCCCGGATCCCCGCCCGTGACTCAGAGGCCTCGGCGCCCCGCCCGTGGCTACGCCTCGGCGCCCGGCCACTCCTCGGCGGTCAGCGCGAACCGCTCGTGGTCCCGCCAGTCGCCCTGGAGGAACAGCATCCGGGGGGTGAAGCCCTCGTGCCGGAAGCCCAGCCGCTTGGCCATCGCCACCGACCGCTCGTTGTCCGGCTGCACGTTGATCTCCAGCCGGTGCAGGCCCAGCCCGCCGGCCGGCTGCGGGGCGAAGCAGCGGTCCAGGACCAGCCGCAGCCCCTCCGTCATCCGCCCGGTGCCGGCGAACGGCAGGTACGCGTCGTAGCCCAGCGCGCCGTTGCAGAACCGGCCCATCACGATGTTGGCGACATTCACCTTGCCGACCAGCCCGCCGGTCTCCCGGTCGACGATCAGAAAGGTGCGCAGGCCCGGCCCCTGGCGGTCCAGCAGTTCGGCCAGGCCGTCCGGCTCGACCGGGTTCCACCGCCCGATGTGGTCGGCGGACCGTCGGACCGCCTCGGCGTACACGTCCTTGTCCTCGGCCCGCGGGGCCCTGATCGTCACTCGCACACCACCATCATCGGGCATGCGAGCGGGGGGGCCCCCCCCCGCCCCGGCCCCCCCGCCGCGCGGCCCCGCCCCCCCCCGGCCACCCCCGCCGCCCCAACCGAAAGGGCCGCCGCCACGCCCCCCCGCCCGGCCCCCCCCCCCCCCCCCCGCCC
>NZ_JBHWIR010000227.1:0-7194 GCF_042731835.1 Kitasatospora sp. NPDC059817
CGGCCAGGGCGTCCGGGCGGGCCGCTACCCTTGTAAGCGTAGCGGACCGGGCAGTCGTCGTGTGCCGGATCGTCGTCGCGTGCCGGGACAAGTCAGCGCCCGGACCCGTCGACGACCGTGTTCCCGGTCAGCTCACCGCTGGTGCCGTCCACGGTCACCAGGTGACGCACGCCGTCCGGGCCCACGACCACCACGGCCCAGGCGGCGGAGCCGCCCTGCTGGGCGACGCGCCGCAGCGACTCGGCCCGCCCGCCGGGGACGGCGCCCTGCGCCTTCTCCAGCGCGGTCGAGGCGGCGAGGGAGGGGAGCGGGGCGGGGGCGGTCCGGCCGCGCTTGGCGTGCCCCTCGCCCCGGTCGCTCCCGGCGCTCCCGGCGGTCCCGTCGTGCGCGTTGCGGCCGCCGTTGCGGCCACCGTGCTCGTCGGACGAGCCGCCCTCGGCCCGGCTCAGCCCGCGGTGGTCCCCACGCCCGTGCTCCTCGTGCGCGACCGCCAGCGCCACCAGCCCGCCCGCGCCGATCAGCGCGACGGCGGCCACCCCGGCGGCGATCCGGCGCTCCCGTCCGCCCGCCCAACCGCGCAGCCGCGCCGCCCGGGGCCGCTTCGACTGCGGCTGCGCCTGCTGGGTCGGCTGCGCCTGCGAAGCCTGCTCCGGGTCCGCCGGGTCCGCCGGGCCTTCCGGGTCCTCCGGGAGCGGGGTGGTGGACGACGTGGCGTCGCTCATCGGGCGTTCTCCTTGCCTCGGCTGCTCAGCGCGCCCGGATCCCCCCGGGCGCGCCCGGCGATCATGGCGGACCGTTCCTGAACCCCCGCTTAAGCCGCGGACGGACCGCGCGGAACCACCTGGCACCCTGAACGGATGCACATACTCGTCGTCGAGGACGAACGCCGGATGGCCACCGCGCTGCGCCGCGGCCTGGAGGCCGACGGTCACACCGTCGACACCGCCCACAACGGGCCCGAAGGCCTCGCCCTCGCCGACCGCCACCCCTACGACGTGATCGTCCTCGACATCATGCTGCCCGGCCTCAACGGCTACCGGGTCTGCGCCCGGCTGCGCGCGAGCGGCTGCCGGGCCGGGATCCTGATGCTCACCGCCAAGGACGGCGAATGGGACGAGGCGGAGGCCCTGGACACCGGCGCCGACGACTACCTGTCCAAGCCGTTCTCCTTCGTCGTGCTGCTCGCCCGGCTGCGCGCCCTGCACCGCCGGGTCGACCAGCGGCGCCCGCGCCTGCACACCCTCGGTGACCTGGTCCTCGATGCCAACGCCCGCACCTGCGTCCGGGCCGGCCACCCCACCCAGCTGACCGCCCGTGAGTTCGCGATCCTGGAGTACCTGGCCGCGCGCGCCGGGACGGTGGTCTCCAAGCGGGAGATCCTCGACCACGTCTGGGACGCCGACCACGACGCCGACCCGAGCATCGTCGAGGTCCACATCCACGCCCTGCGGCGCAAGATCGACGCCCCGTTCGGCCGCGCCGCCCTCCAGACCATGCGCGGCGCCGGCTACCGGCTCGCCCCCGACGGCGGCTGAGATGCGCCCGCGCCTGTGCCCGCGCCGCCTCCTCACCCCGCCGCGCCGCCCCGGGCTCCCACGCCCGCTGCGCCGCTTCGTCCCCCGGTCCGTGCGCGCCCGGGCCACCGCCGCCGCCGGTACGGTGCTCGCCGCGGCCCTGGCCCTGGCCGGCGCCGGACTGCTGACCGCCCTGCACGCCGACCTGGTCGCCTCCGCCGCCTCCGCCACCCGGCAGCAGGCCGAGTCCGTCGCCCAACTCGCCGTCCAGGGGCGGCTGACGCCCGTCCTGCACGCCGGCCACGGCACCGACTTCCTCCAGGCCGTCGACGCCCATGGCACCGTCCTCGCCGCCAGCCCCAACCTGGCCGGCCGGACCGCCCTCACCGCCGCCCACCGCACCGGCTCGCGCACCACCGACGACGTCGACCCGCTGTACGACCACCACCGCCAGCGGCTCACCGCCGTCACCGCCGACACCCCGGGCGGGCCGGTCACCGTCTACGCGGGCGCCTCGTTGCGCGCCGCCGACGAGGCACTCGACACCACCCAGGCCGCGCTCGCCGTCGCCTGCCCGCTGCTGCTGCTCATCGGCGTGGTCGTCACCTGGCGGGTGACCGGGCACGCGCTGCGGCCGGTGGAGGCCATCCGCGCCGAGGTCGACGCGATCACCGGGCGGGACCTGCACCGGCGTGTCCCCGAGCCCGGAACCGCCGACGAGATCGCCCGCCTGGCCGCCACCATGAACGCGATGCTCGACCGGCTGGAGGCCTCCGGACGGCGCCAGCGGCAGTTCATCGCCGACGCCTCGCACGAACTGCGCAGCCCGCTCGCGGTGCTGCGCACCCAGTTGGAGGTCGCCGACACCCACCCCGACCCGGCCGTCCGGGCCGAACTGGTGCACGGCGCGCTCCAGGACACCGACCGGCTGCAGAGCCTCGCCACCGACCTGCTGCTGCTCGCCCGGCTCGACGCGGGCGGCGCCGAGGACCGGCCCCGGCAGCGGATCGACCTCACCGCGCTGGTCGCCGCCACCGTGCTCGGCCGCCCGGCCGGCCCGCACCGGCGCACCACCGACCTGGCCCCCGCGGTGGCCGTCGAAGGCATTCCTCTCTGGCTCGGCCGGCTGCTCACCAACCTGCTCGACAACGCCGACCGGCACGCGGCGGGCGCCGTCCACGTCCGGCTCGCCGCCGACCGCGCCCGGGGCGTGGCCGTCCTGGACGTCGAGGACGACGGCCCGGGCATCCCGCCCGCCGACCGTGAGCGCGTCTTCGAACGCTTCACCCGCCTCGACGACGCCCGCAGCCGCGACGAGGGCGGCAGCGGCCTGGGCCTGCCGATCGCACGCGACATCGCCCGCCACCACGGCGGCACCCTGGCCGTCACCCCGACGCCGTCCGGGGCCCGGCTCACGGCGGCCCTCCCGTTGGCCGCCGTCCCGCTGGCCCCCGCCCCGGGGCCTGCCGTCCCGCTGGCCCCCGCCCCGGGGCCTGCCGTCCCGCCAGCCTCCGCCTCGCGGACGCCTTTTGACGGACACCCGCCGACGGTGGCTTGAGACCCATTCGGCGCACCGGGATCGTGGTCGCGGCCGAAGGTTCCCAGACTCGAACGAAAGAGGGGTGGACCCAACCAATCGGAAAGGCATCCTCATGAGCATCGGGCTGCGCCGCGTCCTCGCGGTGACCGCAGCGATTTCCCTCGGCCTGGGCGCGGCGTCCTGCGACAGCGCGTCGCAGTCGTCCAGCGGCGGCTCCGGCGGCGGAGCGGGCGCCCCCCCCCGCCCCGGCCCGCGGGGGGGGCGGCCCGCCGACCGCGCGGCGCAGACGCCGCGGGGCGGCCCCGCGGGCGGCCGGCCCCCCCCCCCGCCCGCGGCCGGGGGGGGAGCCGGGCGGATAGCCCTGCTGCTGCCGGAGGCCAGGACGACTCGCTACGAGCAGTTCGACCGGCCGCTGATCGAGAAGAAGATCAAGGAGCTGGCGCCGGACGCGCAGATCGACTACTACAACGCCGGCCAGGACGCCGCCGTCCAGCAGACCCAGATCGACGCCGCCGTGAAGAAGGGCGCCAAGGTGCTGATCCTGGACGCGGTGGACGCCGAGTCGATCCAGGCGTCGATCCAGAAGGCGCACGACGCGGGCGTCAGGGTGGTCGCCTACGACCGCCTCGCCCAGGGCCCGGTCGACGCCTACGTGTCCTTCGACAACCGCAAGGTCGGCGAACTGCGGGGCCAGGCCGCGGCGGCGGTGGTAGGCGGCACGGCGGACGTCGGCGAGGCGATCACGACCAACGGCTCGCCCACCGACCCCAACGCGGCCGATCCCAGCGCGGCCGACCCCAACGCTGCCGTACCCAGCGCGGTCGGCTCCAACGCGTCCGATTCCGAGGCGTCCGGCCTGAGTGTCCCGCTGACCGGCCAGGACTTCCAACTCGACGGCGTGCAGAGGATCCTGGCGGGCGCCCAGGCCATGTCGGTCTACAAGCCCCTCAAGTCGGAGGCCGACGTGGCCGCGCAGCTGGCCGTCGACCTGGCCTACGGCCAGGAAATCGGCGGCGCCCTCGTGCCGACCACGGTGACCAGCGGCAGCAGCGACAAGGTGCCGACCGGCCTGATCGCCCCGGTCGCGCTCACCAAGGACAACGTCAAGGCCACCGTGGTCGCCGACGGTCTCTTCACCGTCGCTCAGATCTGCACGCCGGACTACGTCGCCGCCTGCTCCGCGGCCGGCCTCCAGTAGCCGCGGCGGGTGCCGGTTCGCTCGCCCGGCGCGTCCGGGCGGCGGCCGGGCGGGCGTGAGCACCCCCGCGCGGGCCCTATGCTGCGGAGATGCCGAGTGAGTTGCGCACTCTCAAGCCGGAGACCGACCAGCCGGAGACCCACCCGTCGGAGACCGATCAAGCGGAGACCGACCAGCCGGAGGCCGATCAACCGGGGAGCCGCCCGTCGGAGGCCGACCTCGCCTTCATCCGGCGCGAGACCGAGCTGAAGCCCGTCCCGTTCGTCCCCGAGGTCGGCCTGCACATGGCCGAGGACGCGATCACCCTGTGGGAGACCACCGAGCGGGCGCGGGGGGAGGTCGGACTGCCGCCGCCGTTCTGGGCGTTCGCCTGGGCGGGCGGGGTGGCCGTCGCCCGCCACGTGCTGGACCACCCCGAGCTGGTGGCCGGGCGGGCGGTGCTCGACGTGGCCGCCGGGGGCGGGGTGGTCGGCGTCGCGGCCGCGCTGAGCGGCGCCGCGTCCGTGCGCGCCGCCGAGATCGACGCCTACGCGGTGGCCGCCATCGGCCTCAACGCCGAGGCCAACGGCGTGCGCGTGGAGGCCGCCCTGGTGGACCTGGTGGACGGCGACGGCGCCCCGGCCGACGTGGTGCTCGCCGGTGACGTCTTCTACGAACGGGCCATGGCCGCCCGTTTCCTGCCCTTCCTGGAACGGGCCGCCGCGCGCGGCGCCACCGTCATCGTCGGCGACCCCGGCCGGGCCTACCTGCCCCGGGAGCGGTTCACCGCGCTCGCCGCCTACCAGGTGCCGGTCGTCGCCGACCTGGAGGACACCGCCGTCAAGACCACCACGGTGTGGCGGCTGGGCTGACGGCCCGTCCGTCCAGGCTGCGGAATTCCCGGCCGCCGGGCGGAACCGCCTGCTAAACAGGCCGCCATGACCGACGAGATCGCTCCGCGCACTCCCGCCCCCGACGGGATCGTCCTGCGCACCGCCGCCCCCGACGAGATTCCCGCGCTGCTCGCCCTCTGGGCCAGGGCGGCGAAGGGCGCCAGCATCACGGACGACGCCCCGGGCGTGGCCGCGCTGCTCGCCCAGGACCCGGAGTGCCTGATCGTCGCGACCCCGGCGGGCGACCCGGCCGCCGTCCTCGGCACCGTGATCGCCGGCTGGGACGGCTGGCGCTGCCACCTCTACCGGCTCGCCGTCGACCCCGACCACCGCCGCCGGGGCATCGGCGCCGCCCTGCTCGCCGCCGCCGAGGAGCGCTTCGCCGCGCTCGGCGGCCGCCGCGCGGACGCCATGGTGCTGGACGACAACGCCCTCGGCCACCGCACCTGGGAGGCCGCCGGCTACCGCCCCGAACCGCAGTGGAGCCGCTGGGTCAAGCCGCTGACCGCCTGACCCCGCCCCCGTCCGGACGGGCGCCGAGCGCTGGCGGCCGTGCCCGGGACGTGGTCCGCTGGGGCCGATGCGTGTGCGAACGACCATGTTCCGGCACGCCGCCCAGCCCACCCCGCGAAGCCCGGACAAGGACTGCCATGACCGACGACACCCGCACCCTCGCCTCTCCCGAGGCGGCCGCCGAACAGCTCGCCCGGATGACCGACCTGGAGCAGGCCCTCGCCTACTTCCACCAGCACGTGGCGTCCCCCAAGGCGGTCAACCTGTCCGTCGCCGAGAACGTCCTGCTCTACCACCACTCGATGAAGAAGAAGGTCTTCGACAACATCCAGCTGATCCCCGAGCGGTACATCCAGTACATCGACTCGGCCGGGACCTTGGAGGTGCGCCGGCCGGTCGCCAAGCTGCTCACCCTGGCGCTCGGCGCCGAGGTCGACGAGGGCGACGTGTTCGGCGTGGCCGGGGTCTCCTCCGCGCTGGAGTGCATCGCCTTCGCGCTCAAGGGCGCCGACCCGGTCGGCCCGCCGCTCAAGGACGGCGACGAGGTGCTGATCCCCGCGCCGTACTGGCAGGGCTTCAACTGGTCCTTCCAGGAGCGGCCCAGGCTCAGGTGCGTCCCGGTGAACCTGCCGACCACGGGGGAGGACCGGTACCGGCTCACCCTGCCCCTGCTCAAGAAGGCCTACGAGGACCGGAAGGCGGCCGGCCGCACGCCGCGCCTGCTCGTCCTCACCAACCCGCACAACCCGCTGGGCGTGAACTACTCGCGGGCCCTGCTGGACGAGATCTACGGGTGGGCGCTCACGGACACCGACCTGCACATCATCTCGGACGAGATCTACTGTCACTCCCAACTCGACAGCAGCACAACGAAGTTCACCAGCGCGCTGGCCCTGAAGGCGTACCGGGAGCAGCCCGACCGGATCCACGTGGTCTGGGGCTTCGCCAAGGACTTCGGCCTGTCCGGCTTCCGTACCGGCTTCGTGATCTCCCGGAACCCCGCCGTGCGCAACACCATGCTCGGCAACAACGACCCGGCCGAGCCCACCCACCCGCTGCCCTGGTTCAGCCCCTTCGACTCGCTGAAGACCTACGTCATCCAGGACCTGCTGAGCGCCTCCGCCAACGGCCCGGGCGGCGAGCTCTACACCACCTACGCGATGCGGGAGTACCGCACGCTGCTCAAGACGAGTTTCGACAAGGTCAAGGCCGCCCTGGACGCCGCCAGGATCGACTACGTGCACCGGCCCGGCGACAACGCCGCCCAGTTCTTCTGGCTCGACCTCACCAAGTACCTCGGCAAGCACCCCGTCCACGGTCACGAGGAGGTGGCCGGGCTGCCGCTCGCCCGGCCGAGCGGACTCGACCCGAAGGAGGAGCTGCTGTTCAGGTACCTCATGGCCGAGCCCACCGAGGTCACCCTGCTGCCCGGCGGCACCATGCACAACCCGGCACCCGGCTTCTTCCGCCTCTGCTTCACCGCCCGCCAGCCCGAGGACGTCGTCGCCGCCGTCCAGCGGGTGGGGACGGCGCTGGGGAAGCTGAAGTAGCCGGTAC
>NZ_JBHWIR010000227.1:7204-10288 GCF_042731835.1 Kitasatospora sp. NPDC059817
CCCCGGGGCCCCCCCGCTGCTGCCCGGGGCCCCCCCACAGCGGTGTCGCGGCTCAGCCGCGCAGTTCGGCGAGCCAGGCCTCGACCTCGGTGGAGGTGCGGGGGAGGCCGGCCGACAGGTTCTCGTTGCCGTCCTCGGTGACCAGGATGTCGTCCTCGATCCGGACACCGATGCCGCGGTACTCCTCGGGCACGGTCAGGTCGTTCTGCTGGAAGTAGATGCCCGGCTCGACGGTGAGCACCATGCCCGGCTTCAGCGGGCCGTCGACGTGCTCCTCGGTGCGCGAGTGGGCGCAGTCGTGGACGTCGATGCCGAGCATGTGGCCGGTGCCGGCCAGGGTGAAGCGGCGGTGCAGGCCCAGCTCGTACACCTTGTCGGCGGTGAGGTCGCCGAACAGGCCCCAGGAGGTGAGGTGTTCGGCGAGCTCGCGCTGGGCGGCGTGGTGGAAGTCGCGGAAGTCGGCGCCGGGCTTCACCGCGGCGATGCCGGCCTCCTGCGCCGCGTACACCGCGTCGTAGACCTTGCGTTGCAGGTCGGTGAAGCGGCCGCTGACCGGGAGGGTGCGGGTGACGTCGGCGGTGTACAGGCGGTTGGTCTCCACGCCGGCGTCGAGCAGCAGGAGGTCGCCGGGCTTGGCGTGGCCGTTGTTGCGCACCCAGTGCAGGGTGGTGGCGTGCGGGCCGGCCGCGGCGATGCTGCCGTAGCCGATGTCGTTGCCCTCGATCCGGGCGCGGACGAAGAAGGTGCCCTCGATCAGCCGCTCGGGGGTCTCGGTGTCGGTGCCGAGGATGCGCACCACGTCCTCGAAGCCGCGGGCGGTGGCCTCGCAGGCGAAGCGCAGCTCGGCGATCTCGAACTCGTCCTTGACCAGGCGCTGGCCGGACAGGAAGACCTCGAACTCCGCGTCCCGTTCGGCGACGGCCCGGCCCTGGAGGGACTGCTCCACGCCCGCGTCGTGGCGGCGCAGCACGCGCACCGGGCCGGTGGCGGTGCCCAGGTCCGCGCGGACGGTGCGGACGTCCCGGCAGGGTAGGCCGAGCAGCTGCTCGCTCTCGGTCAGGCTGTTGCGGCGGCCGTCCCACAGCTCGCCGTGGTTGTCCAGCCAGAACTCGCCGTTGTCGGTCCGGGAACGGTCGCGCAGGTAGAGCACGGCCCGGTGGCCGGTGTCGCCGGTCGGCTCCAGGACCAGTACGGCGTCCTGGGACTGGTCGCCGGTCAGGTAGACGTAGTCGGAGGACGGGCGGAACGGGTAGTCGGTGTCGTTGGCCCGCACCTTCGGGTTGCCGGACGGGACCACCAGGCGCTCGCCGGGGAAGGCCGCGGACAGCTCGGCGCGGCGGCGGGCGGTGTGCGCGGCCTGCGGGATCGGCTCCAGGGCGAGGCGCTCGGTGTCGGCCCAGCCCTGCTTCATGTTCTCGGCGAGCTCGTCCGTGACGCCGCGGGTGAGGCCGTTCTTGCGGTACTTGATGGTCTCGGCGGGTTCGGTCACAGCAGACTCTCCAGGTGAGGGTGGTGGATGCGAGGCGCTTCGCTACGCTGACCTGCCCGGTACGTAACAAGCGTTATGTACGGTATATCGAGCAGGGTTCGAAGAGAAGGGGCCAAGACCTCGCGGAACCGGCCGACTGTCCTGGCGGCCGGCTTTCCACCTGCGCAACGACGACGCCACCCCGGCGGCCTGGATCTCAGACGGTGCCGAAGTCACCGGACTTGACGCCGGCGACGAAGGAGCGCCAGGCGTCGGCGCCGAAGGCGAGTCGAGGGCCCTCGGGGTCCTTGCTGTCGCGGACGGGGAGGATGCCGGGGAGCCCGGGTGCGACCTCGATGCACTCGCCGCCACCGTTGCTGTACGAGGACTTCAGCCAGGACGTGGGCTTGACCGTCGGGATGGGGAACATGGCGTGGAACTCCTTGAGGCGGGCGCGGATGAGGGCCAACGAGTCCTCGCACGAGAGGGCTTGGGCCTGGAGCCAATGGTAAGTCCTTGTGAGGGAGCGGATCTTGTTCTCGTCCTCGCGTTCGACGTAGCCCCGCTGGATGGTTTCGAGGTAGGCCATCCACTTCTCGTCCGGGCGGGTCAGCAGCGTGAACGGCGTGGTCGCCGGGAGGCCTTCACCGAGACTGGACGGCGCGATCTGCAGCATGACGTGCGGAAGGCCGGCCACGCGCTCGAGCCGGCGAAGCTGCTCGGCCATGACGAAGGGGCCGCCAACGGTTCGCAGGCAGCTCTCCTCCATGACGATGTGGATGGAGGGAGGCGGTTCGCGGTACAGCAAGGCCTGCCGCGCCATGCGGACATTCAGGCGTTCGATGACTTTGTCCTCGGGGATCTCACCTCGTTGGGCTGCGGCGCTGATGAGCGCCGATGCGTAGCCCCGCGTCTGGAGCAGTCCCGGGATGACGTTCAGCTGGAAGATCTTGAAGGCGGTGGCCTTGGCCTCGTGCTCGATGTACGCGAGGTACCCGCCGATCAAGGTGGTGCTCTTGGCGGTCCAGTACAGGAGCTCAAGCGCCTCGCAGGTGTCGAGTTCCTTGTCGCATCGCCGGACGAGGTTCAGCGGCGCGGGACGGTCTCCGTTCTCGATCATGGAGATGAGCGAATCGCTGTAGTTGGTCCGCCGCCCGAGCTCGATCTGAGTGAGCCCTCTCGCCTTGCGGAAGCGCCGGAGCTGAACGCCGATGGCTGCGTTCGGAGATGCGGTCGGGTCTACTTCCCGCTGAGGCATGGCAACCACCCATTTCCACAGTGCTCGCTGTCAAAGTGAAGCTCTTCCGATGCTAGCCGCGATTGGCCACTCTTGGTGAGGAGTTAGCAACAGAGAGGAGTTATTCGGTGGATATGACGAACGTTCAATCTGGCGAAAGCATCGTCCTGCGGCGGAACTTTCCGCCCTGCCGGTGTCCGCAGTGCGGCGATTCCGTTCCCGAGGCGCGGATGGGCAGTGGCGCCATCGCCCCGGGGGGGCCCCCCCGGGGGCCGCGGGGGGGCCCCGGCCCGCCCCACCACCCCCCCCGGGTGGGGGGCCGGGGGGATGACCGGCCCGCCCGGGCGCGGGGGGGGGGTGCGGGGGGGGGGGGCCCGGG
>NZ_JBHWIR010000228.1:0-10111 GCF_042731835.1 Kitasatospora sp. NPDC059817
GCGCCACCCTGGTGGGTGGCACCGCCCGCGCAACTGACTGGGGAGAGCCAAACGCCCAGCGGACCGGAGGTCAACGGGCCCGCTTCCGCACTGGCAGATTCTCGCCAACTGACCGAGGGGGAAGGGAGGTTGGATACTGCCGGATGGTCAGTCGACCGCCCAGACCTGGAGGGGTGATCCGGTGTCGGGCTGCTGGGTGGTCCGGGCGCCGTCGGCGGTGGACGCGGTGGTGAGGAGCAGGCCGCTCTTCTGGGAGGTGATCCGGTAGCCGCCGGCGGCGGGGGTGAGCTGCCAGCGCTGGTTGCCGCCGCCGGTGCAGGCCCACTGGATCACCTTGGCGCCGGCGGAGGTGGAGCCGCCGTCGACGTCCATGCACAGGTGCGACTCGCCGTTGGCGATCTGGTAGCTGCCGTCCGCCTGCCGGGTGAGCACCCAGGTCTGGTTCGGGCCGCCGTTGGGGGCCCAGGTGACCAACTGGGTGCCCTGGGCGGTGGAGTGGCCGGGGTCGTCGAGGGCCTTGCCGGCGGCGGTCAGGGTGTGGGTGCCGTCCAGCGGGGGGTTGGGCACGGTGCCGGTGGCGGTCAGGGTGAGGGTCTGCTCGCCGGGGCCGCGGGTGCCGCCGACGGGGTTGCCGGTGGTGTCGGCCCAACTGCGGGTGGGGGTGGTCTCGGTGGACCGGCTGTTGGTGGCGGAGAGGCCGAGGACGAGTCCGCTGTAGCGGTTGACCAGCTTGAACGCGCCGGTGGCGGTTCCGTCGGCGGACTTCCCGGGGATCACGAACCACTGCTGGCCGACGGTGGGCCCGCCCGGGCCGGCGGCGGTGGCGGTGGGGCGGGCGCCCCAGGCGCGGCCGGCGGTGGCGGTGGAGTCGACGCCGAGCAGGCGGCCGGTGGCGGCGTTGGCGATCCGGTAGGAGCCGTCGCCGTTGGTGGTGAAGCTCCAGGCCTCCAGGGCGGAGCCGGTGCCGGCGGCCAGCGAGGTGGTGGCGGGGCCGCCGGCGACCTGGGCGAGGACCCGGCCGTCGGCGTTGCCGATCCGGTAGGTCTTGCCGGGGTCGACGGGGGGAGCGGCGGGCGCGGTGCCGTCGATCGTCACGTCCACGTACTCGCCGGACGCGCCGTTGGAGCAGCCGAAGGCGCAGTACGAGCGGAAGGTCTTGCCGACGATGGTGGTGTTGGTGCGGTTCGCGCTGTCGAGGAACCAGCGGTACCAGGACGCGGTGTGGTAGCCGCCGGTGTCGCCGATCGGCACCCACTTCTGGCTGGCGAGGTCGGTGGTGGCGTAGTACTGCTGGGGCGCGGAGCCGCTCTGGTCGACGGCCTGCGGTTCGGCGATGTACAGCCCGAGGTAGGCGTTGTAGGTGATGTCCATGACGAACAGCGGTGAGGTGGGGGGCATCGTGCCGGCCGCGACCTGCTGGGCCACGGTGCCGGTGTTCGCCGGGTCGTACTCGTCGGCGACCGGGGTGTAGCCGGTGGGGTGGGCGGAGTCGGCGGGCACCAGGTTGCTCTCCTGGCCGCCGGTGCCGGGCTGCGACCACGCGCCGTCGTACCACTTCTGCCACGAGTCGGGTGCCATCTTGGCGGCGATCGGGGCGCGGGCGACGTGTTCGTGGAAGGCCTTCCAGCTGCCGCCCTTGTCGACGATCCGCGAGCCGTAGTAGACGTAGAAGTAGCCCGAGGCGGTGTCGACGAACAGGCGTTGGTCGCCGTCACCGTAGTCGAAGGTCTGGTTCGGGAAGGCCGCGGTGTCGCCCCGCTGGGTGCTGTACGGCGAGGTGATGGCGTGGTCCTTGATGGTCCACGTCCGGCCCTGGTCGCTGGAGACGGCGTAGTCGATGGCGTCGAAGTGGAGGCCGTCGCCGAAGGGTTGCGGGGTGAACTCGTTGTGCACCAGCCCGTACCAGTCGCCGGTGTCCGGGTCGACCCAGATGCCGGAGAGGTCGCAGTAGTTCTTCTGGGCGTAGCCCGACCCGGCGGGCGCGGAGGTCGAGGTCAGGCCGGTGGGGCTGTTGTTGCAGCGCCAGGTGGTGTCGTTGTTGCGGTCCTGGGGGTTGGCGGGGTTGACGGCGTTGCTGAGCGCGCTGGACCGGGTGGCGGAGTCGAAGTCCTTGCCGGTGAAGAAGTCCCAGTACCGCGGGTCGTTCGCGCCGTAGAGCGCGGCGGACTGCTGGAAGTAGAAGGTGCCGTCCTTGTCGGTGTACGGGACGGCGGGGGTGTCGGTGGGGTGGGCGTAGCCGACCGGCTTGCCGACGCTCACGGTGTACGGGGCGGTTGACGGGCCGCCGGCCGGGGCGGCTGACGGTTCGGGGGCGGCCGACGCGGCCGGGGCGAGGCCCGCGCTCAGCGCCAGGAGCGCGGGGGCGAGGACGGCGGCGAGTGCTCTGCGGGGTGGGGCGGACACGAGGTCTCCTTCGGTGCTGCACCGTCGGGGCGGGGGTGGGCGGTGCTGCTCGGGCCCGCCGGTCGTCGTTGGGGGCGCGACCGCCGAGCCCGGCGATGGCATGCAGTATCCGGCCTTCTTGCGCGCAACTGTCAACACCTCTGAGCAACAAATTGCGCAGACGGGTTCCATGGAGTGCTTGAAGATGCTTGAATCTGGCCAGAAAGAAGCAGGTGTCAGCAACAATCAAGTGGAGGTGGCCGATGACGACCCATGTCGAGGCCGAGATCGCCAGCCAGCCGGACTGCTGGCGCCGCGCGGCGGAAGTCGCCGCGGCGGAGTGCACGGCGCTGCCGGAGGCCGGTGAACGGGTCGCGGTGATCGGCTGCGGGACGTCGCTGTTCATGGGCCAGGCGTACGCCGCCATGCGGGAGTCGAGCGGACAGGGCGTCACGGACGCCTTCGCCGCCTCCGAGTTCCCGGGCGTCCGCTCGTACGACCGCGTGATCGCGCTGACCCGCTCCGGCACCACGACCGAGGTCCTGGCCCTGCTGGAGCGGGTGCGCGGAAAGGTCCGCACCGCGGCCGTCACCGCAGACCCGCGGACCCCGGTGATGACCGCGGCCGACGACATCGCCGTGCTGGACTTCGCCGACGAGCGGTCCGTGGTGCAGACCAGGTTCGCCACCACGGCGCTCACCCTGCTGCGGGCCCACCTGGGCCTGCACACCGAGGCGGTGGAGGCCGACGGCCGGGCGGCCCTGGCGGAGCCGCTGCCCGAAGGCCTGGTGGACTGCACCCAGTTCACCTTCCTCGGCACCGGCTGGACGGTCGGGCTGGCGAACGAGGCCGGCCTCAAACTGCGCGAGGCCGCGCTCGCCTGGAGCGAGGCGTACCCGGCGATGGAGTACCGGCACGGCCCGATCAGCATCGCCGCGCCGTCCACCGCCACCTGGATGCTGGGCGCCGCACCGGTGGGCCTGGCCGAGCAGGTCCGGGGCACCGGCGCCCGCTGGATCGAGGGCCGGCTCGACCCGCTCGCGGAACTGGTGCGCGTCCACCGGCTGGCCGCCGCGCTGGCCGCCGCGAAGGGCCTGGACCCGGACCAGCCGCGCAACCTGACCCGGTCCGTGGTGCTCGCCGACTCATGACCGACCAGCCTCGGCTCACGACCGACCGACCTCGGCTCACGACCGACCAGCCTCGGCCCTCGACCGACCGGCGTCAGCCCGTGCCCGACCGGTGTCAGCCCATGACCGGGCAGCGCCTGGTCGTCGCCGTGGACGTCGGCGGCACCGGCATCAAGGCCGCCCTGCTGGACCGGGAGGCGGCCGTCCGGCACGAGGCGTGGCGTGCCACCGGCCGCGAACGGGGCCCGGAGGCCGTCGTGGCCACCGTCGTCGACCTGGTCGCGGACGTGCGGCGGGAGGCCGGGCGGCAGGGCGCGGAGGTCGACGCCGTCGGCCTGGCCGTTCCCGGCATCGTCGACGAGGCCACGGGGACGGGCGTCTACTCCGCCACGATCGGCTGGCGGGACGTCCCGTTCCGGGAGCTCGTCGCCGAGCGCACCGGCCTGCCCGTGGCCGTCACCCACGACGTGCGCGCCGGCGGCGTGGCCGAGGCCCGGCTCGGAGCCGGGCGCGGCGAGGAGCGCTTCCTGTTCGTCCCGGTCGGTACGAGCATCGCCGCCGCCGTCATGACCGGCGGCCGCGCCCTGCCCGGCGCGCACCACCGGGCCGGGGAGATCGGCCACCTCGTGGTGCGCCCGGGCGGGGAACCGTGCGCCTGCGGGGCCCGGGGCTGCGCCGAGACCTACGCCTCGGCGGCCGCCGTGGCGCGGCGCTACACCGAGGCCACCGGCCGGCCCGCCCTCGCACCGGAGGTGGCGCGGCTGGCCGCGGAGGGGGACGGGGCGGCCGGCGCCGTCTGGCAGGAGGCGGTCGACGCCCTGGCCGACGCCCTGCTGACGGCCGCCCTGGTGCTGGACCCGCCGCTGGTCGTGCTGGGCGGGGGCCTCGCCGAATCCGGCGACCTGCTGCTCGCCCCGCTGGCCGCCGCCCTGGCCGAGCGCGCCCGGATCCAGGTCGCGCCGCGCCTGGTGCCCGCCGCGCTCGGGGACCGGGCCGGCTGCCTGGGCGCCGGACTGCGCGCCCTGGACGCGGCGGCCGGCCGCGCGGCCCCGGAAGGGAGCCCGGCGCCGTGATCGTCACCGTGACCCCGAACCCCGCCCTGGACATCACCTACGGTGTGCCGGCGCTGCGCCCGCACACCAGCCACCGGGTGGCCTCCGTCCACGAACAGGCCGGCGGCAAGGGCGTGAACGTGGCCCGGGTGCTGCACGGTCTCGGCCGGCGCACCACGGCCGTCCTGCCGCTCGGCGGGTCCACCGGCGCGGTGCTGCGGGCCGACCTCGACCGGGCCGGCATCGCCTGCCTGGGCGTCCCGCTCGCCGCAGGCACGTCGACCCGGCGCACCGTCGCCGTGGTCGACGCCGTCGACGCCACCGTGCTGAACGAGCCCGGACCGGAGCTCTCCGCCGAGGACTGGACGGCCCTGCGCGCCGCCGTCCGTGGTCTGCTCCCCACCGCCCGGGCCCTGGTGCTGTCCGGGAGCCTGCCGCCGGGCCTGCCGGGCGACGCCTACGCGGACCTGGTCCGCCTCGCCCACGAGCAGGGCGTGCCGGTCGTCCTGGACGCCGACGGCGCCGCGCTCACCGGGGCACTGGCGGCCGGGCCCACGGCCGTCAAGCCGAACGCGGTCGAACTGCGCCGCGCCACCGGCATCGCCGACCCGCTCCGCGCGGCACACGCCCTCGTCGACGCCGGCGCCCGGGCGGTGGTCGCCTCGCTCGGCCCCGACGGGCTCCTCGCCGTCACCCCGGACGGCAGCTGGCGGGCCCGCCTGCCCCCGGAGGCCGTCGTGCGGGGGAACCCGACCGGCGCGGGGGACGCGGCGGTCGCGGCGCTGGCCGTGGCCCTCGCCGACCGCACGCCGTGGCCGGCGGCGCTGGCCCACGCGGTGGCCCTGTCGGCCGCCGCCGTCCAGGCCCCGTACGCCGGCCGGTTCGACCCGCAGGCCTACGACGGCCACCTCCCGCTGGTCCGGGTCACCCCGGCCACGCCCTTCGCCGGCTCAGCTCCTTCCGACTGAACAGCCCCACCCGACAGGAGAGTTCATGCCCCTGGCAGCCACCGGCGGCCTCGTCGCCCGGGCCGCGGCCCGGCACGGCGCCGTCGCCGCCTTCAACGTCATCACCCTGGAGCACGTCGAGGCCGTCGTCTCCGCCGCCGAGACCGCCGGCACCGCGGTGATCCTCCAGGTGAGCGAGAACGCGGTGCGGTTCCACGGCGGGCGGCTGGCCCCGCTCGCCGCGGCCGCCGTGCGCTGCGCCGAGCCGAGCACCGTCCCGGTGGCGCTGCACCTGGACCACGTGAAGACCGGCGTCCTGCTCCGCCAGGCCGCCGAATGCGGGTTCAGCTCGGTGATGTACGACGCCGCGCACCTGCCCTACGCGGAGAACGTCGCCGCCACCCGCGAGGCCGCCGTCTGGGCGCACGGCGCCGGGCTCTGGCTGGAGGCCGAACTCGGCGAGGTCGGCGGCAAGGACGGCCGGGGGCCGCTGGACGCCCACGCGCCGGGGGCCCGCACCGACCCCGCAGAGGCGCGGCGCTTCGTCGAGGAGACCGGTGTGGACGCCCTCGCCGTCGCCGTCGGCAGCTCCCACGCGATGACCTCCCGCGACGCCAGGCTCGACCACGACCTGCTCGCCGCCCTGCACGCGGCCCTCGACGTCCCGCTCGTCCTGCACGGCTCCTCCGGAGTCCCCGACGACGAGCTGCGCCGCGCCGTCCACGGCGGCATAGCCAAGGTCAACATCGGCACCGCCCTGAGCATCGCCATGACGACCGCCGTCCGGTCCCACCTGGCGGCGGACGAGCGGGGCGTCGACCCCCGCGCGTACCTGGCCGCGGGCCGCGGGGCGATCACCGAGGCCGTCGGCCGGCTCCTGCCCGTCGTCGCAGGCACTGCCGGATGACCCGGCCCCGGCCGACACCGTCCCCCGAACCGCCCCCTCAAGGACCACTCATGCTCCAGATCTCCCGGACCGGGTTCACGCTCGACGGGCGCCCCCTGCGCCTGCTCTCCGGCGCCCTGCACTACTTCCGCAGCCTGCCCGGGCAGTGGCCGCGCCACCTGCGGATGCTGCGGGCGATGGGGCTCAACACCGTGGAGACGTACGTCCCCTGGAATCTGCACGAGCCCCGCCCCGGCACGTACGACTTCACCGGCATCGCCGACCTGGAGGCCTTCCTGCGGGCCGCCGCGGACGCCGGACTGCACGCGATCGTCCGCCCGAGCCCCTACATCTGCGCCGAATGGGAGAACGGCGGCCTGCCCTGGTGGCTCCTGGCCGAACCGGGCACGGCGGGCCGAGGCCTGCCGCTGCGCACCGGCGACCCGCGCTTCCTGGCCCACGTCGACCGCTGGTACGACACGCTGATCCCGATCCTGGCGGCGCACCAGACCACCCGCGGCGGAAACGTCCTGATGGTCCAGATCGAGAACGAGTACGGCTCCTACGGCACCGACCGGGCCTACCTCGCCCACCTCGCCGACGGCCTGCGCGCCCGCGGCATCGACGTCCCGCTCTGCACTTCCGACGGGCCGGAGGACTTCTTCCTCACCGGCGGCGCCCTTCCCGGCCACCTCGCCACCGTCAACTTCGGCAGCCGCGCCACCGAGGCCTTCGCCGAGCTGCGCCGCCACCGCCCCCAGGACCCGCCGATGTGCATGGAGTTCTGGAACGGCTGGTTCGACCACTGGGGAGAGCCGCACACCACCCGCCCGGCCGAGGACGCCGCCGAGGCCCTGCGCGAGATCCTGGCGGCCGGGGCCTCTGTCAACCTCTACATGGCCCACGGCGGCACCAACTTCGGCACCTGGGCCGGCGCCAACACCGCCGACCCGCGCACCGGCCGGGGCTACCAGCCGACCGTCACCTCCTACGACTACGACGCCCCGCTGGACGAACGAGGCGCCCCCACGGCCAAGTTCCGGGCCTTCCGCGAGGTCCTGGCGGCGTACGCGGACGGGCCGGTGCCGGAGCCCGAGGAGCTCCCGGCCACGCTGCCGGCGTGCCGGGTGGAGCTCGACAGGGCCCTGCCGCTGGCGGACGTGGTGGACCAGCTGTCCACCGGCGAGGTCCGCTCCGCCGTCCCGCTCTCCTTCGAGGAACTCGGCCTCCCGCACGGCCTCGTCCGCTACCGGACCACCATCCCCGGCCCGCGCACGGCGTACCCGCTGACCGTCGAGGGGCTCGCCGACCGGGCCCACGTCCGCGTCGACGGCACCCACCTCGCCACCCTGGAACGGGACGTCGAGCACGAGCCCCTGCTCGTCCCGGTGCCCGGCGCGGGTGCCCGGCTGGAACTGCTGGTCGAGTCGATGGGCCGGGTCAACTACGGCGCCGGGATCGGCGACCGCAAGGGGATCGCGGGGGCCCTGCACACCCAGCAGTACCTGCACGGGTGGACGGCCGACCCGATGCCGCTGGCCGACGGGACACCGGACCGGCTTCCCTGGGACGCGGCCGTCGCTCCGGCCGCCGGCCCCGGAGCGGCCTTCCACCGCGGCGCCTTCGAGGTCGGGGAGCCCGCCGACGGCTACCTGGCGCTGCCGGGCTGGGGCAAGGGCTACGTCTGGGTCAACGGCTTCCTGCTGGGCCGCTACTGGGACCGCGGACCGCAGTGCACGCTCTTCCTGCCCTGGCCGGTTCTGCGCAGCGGGACGAACGAGATCACCGTCCTCGAACTCGACCGCTCCGGCGAACCCGCCGTGCACCTGGTGGCCGGGCCCGACCTGGGCTGACGCTCCGCGCACCCGGCCCGTCGCCCGGCTCTCCGCCCGGTTCTCCGCGCGACGGGCCGTGTCGAAACCGAGACCGCTTCGTGCTCCGAAGCCCTAGGAACCTGCTCGATATTGAGCAATACTCATCCGAACTGCGCACCATAGAGCAGGGGGTGGTCCGATGGGCACGCGACCACCGACACCCGGACCGGGCCCGGACCAGGATCCGGCCCCGGAGCCGGAACCGGTCCGGTGAGGAAGCCGCCGACGCGCGGCGGCACTCCCGGCCGGCCCCAGAACCTCCGGAACCCGGGCACCCTGCCGACCCCCACCGCACCCGCACCCCCACCCCCACCCTCACCGCACCGCACCCTCACCGCGCCGCACCCGCTCGCGCCGGCCGCCGTCCACCCGACACCGCGCCGCGACGGCCGAGGGCCAGTACACGTAAAGGACGAGATCCTCATGGCGAAGACACGAATCCGCACCCGCCTGCTGGCCGCCGCCGCCACGCTGCCGCTGCTCGCCGGCATCGCGGCCTGCGGATCGGGCGGTGACGGCGCCTCGGGCGCCGGAGGGTCCGCCGAGGTCACCTTCTGGGGCTGGGCGCCGGGCTACGAGGAGGCGGTGGCCCAGTACAACGCGGCCCACCCGGACGCCAAGGTCAAGTTCGAGAAGATCGTGTCGGGCAGCAAGGGCGGCTACGCCAAGATCTTCGCGGCCGTCAAGGCCGGCAACGCCCCCTGCCTGGCCCAGGTCGGCTACGAGTCGCTGCCCAGCTTCGTCGTGGAGGGCGCCGTCCAGGACGTCAGCGGCGAGGCCGGGCAGTACCAGTCGCAGTACGGGGACGGCGCCTGGAACGCGGTGAAGGTCGGCGGCCAGGTGTACGGCATCCCGGTCGACGTGGGCCCGATGGCGCTCTACTACCGCACCGACCTGTACGCCCAGTACGGCCTGAAGCCGCAGGCCACCTGGGAGGAGTTCGCCGCCGACGCCGCCAAGGTGCACGCCACCAACCCCAACGGGTACCTGAGCGTGTTCAACCCGGACGACCCGTGGTGGTTCGCCGGCATGTCCGCCCAGGCCGGCGGCAGTTGGTTCGGCACCGACAGCAAGGGCTGGAAGGTCTCGCTCGCGAGCGACCCGGCCACCACCAAGGTCGCGAAGTACTGGCAGGGCCTGATCGACCAGGGCCAGGTCAAGTCCGAGCAGGGCTTCAGCCCCGACCTCTACAAGGACCTCCAGGACGGCACGCTCGCCGCCTACCCCGGCCCGGTCTGGTTCTCCTCCATCCTCGAACAGAACGCGGCGCAGGCGTCCGGCAAGTGGGCGGTCGCCCCGATGCCGCAGTGGCAGGGCGGCGCCAAGTCGGTCGGCAACGACGGCGGTTCGTCCACCGCAGTGGTCAAGGGTTGCAAGAACACCGCCGCGGCGCTGCGCTTCGCCAACTGGATGAGCACGGACGCCGCAGCCGTCGGCACCCTCGTGGACAAGGCCGGCATCTACCCCGCCTCCACCAGCGGCACGTCGGCGCCGGCGCTGGCGAAGCCGAGCGCCTACTTCGGCAACCAGCCGATCTTCGACGTCTTCAAGCAGGCGACGGCGCAGGCCCCCAAGTGGAGCTGGGGCCCGACCATGACCCAGACCTCCAGCGACCTCACCGACGCCTTCGGCGCGGCCGTCGCCGCCCACGGCGACCTGACGGCGGCGCTGGGCACGGTGCAGAACAAGACCGTCGACGCGATGAAGTCCAAGGGGCTGACGGTCACCGCCGGCTGACCGGCTCGCCGGCGGGCCCCCCGCCGGCCGCCCGCCCCGGGGCCGCCCGCCCGCGCGCCCCCCCCCCCCCCCCCCCCGGGCCGGCGCCCCCCCCCCCCCCCCC
>NZ_JBHWIR010000229.1:0-9089 GCF_042731835.1 Kitasatospora sp. NPDC059817
CTTGGGGGCTGTTTTTTTTTAAATCCCCACCCCCCCGCGGGGGGGGCGCCCCCCCGGGGGGGGCGCGCCGTCCAGGGCGCGCGGGCCCGGGGGTCGTGCCATGGTGGCCGGAGAAACCGGGGAGGCGCCCGGCCCGGGCGACCTGAGGGACGGGGGCCCGACGCGCGGGACCCCGGCACACCGGACCCGGCCCACGGACAAGGGGGGCGCGCACCGAAAGGCGGACCCCCATGCCCGAGATCGCCCTCCAGTTCGACATCGCCGCACCCCGGGCCGTCGTCCTCGCCGCGCTCAACACGCACGGCGGGCTGACCAGCTGGTGGACCACCGGCGTGGACCGGGAGGGCGACGTCCTGCTGTTCGACTTCCCCGGCGTCCCCGAGCCGTTCCGGCTGCGCCGCGAGCGGGCCGACCTGGACCGGGTGGTGTGGGCCAACGCCGGGGCCTTCCCGCCGCACTGGGCCGGCACCTGGATCAGCTGGGACCTCGCCGACCAGCCCGACGAGCCCGGCCGCACCCGGCTGCTGTTCCGGCACGGCGGCTGGCAGCCGGGCAGCGAGGACGGCGTCCCGCTGGTCGCCGGCACCTGGGCCGAACTGCTGGTCCGGCTCAAGGACTACGCGCAGAGCGGCAAGGTGCAGCCGTACTTCGTCACGGCCCAGCGGCACGACGCCGCGTGAACGGCCCCTACGGCGGCGTGAGCGGCACGACACCGCGCGAACGGCCCGCCGGCGGCCGAACGGCCCCGGGCCCGTCCGATCGCCCGCCAGGGCGCCGTCCGGTGGCGGGATCGCGGCGCCGGGCCGATGGTGGGCGGTGTACCCGCCGTTCGCGCTGACGGCCGGCACCGGCAGCCCGGCACCGGGCGGCCGGGACCCGCCCGCCCCGACGACCACGCCGGCGACCACTGCCTTCGGGAGGCCCAGCAATGCCCGTAGTCACCGCTCCGTACAAGCCCGGCACCCCGTGCTGGATCGACCTGATGGCGAGCGACCAGCAGGCCGCGCTCGACTTCTACCGCGACCTGTTCGGCTGGCAGGGCGAGGTCGGCCCGGCCGAGTTCGGCGGCTACGCCGTGTGCATGCTCAACGACCGACCGGTCGCCGGGATCATGGCGCGGTCCGCGCCCGAGGGCCAGCCGCTGCCGCCCGTCGCCTGGACCACCTACCTGGCCTCGGACGACGCCGACGTGAGCGGGGCCGCCATCGCCGAGCACGGCGGCACGATCCTCTACCCGGCGATGGACGTCGGCGTGATCGGCCGGATGCTGGTCGCCGCCGACCCGACCGGCGCGGTGTTCGGCGTCTGGCAGGCGATGGACTTCATCGGCGCGGGCGTGGTCAACGAGCCCGGCGCACTGGTCTGGAACGAGCTCAACACCGCCGACACCGACGCGGCCGGCCGCTTCTACCTCCCGGCGCTCGGGCTGCGCCCGGCGACCATCCAGGGCATGGAGGGGTACTTCTCGCTCAACGCCGGCGACCGTACGGTGGGCGGCATGCAGCCGATCCCCAAGTACCTGGGGGCGGGCACGCCCTCGCACTGGATGGCCTACTTCTCGGTGGACGACACCGACTCCACCGTGGACGCCCTGGTCAAGGCGGGCGGCTCGGTGATCCAGCCGCCGTTCGACATGCAGTCCGGCCGGATGGCGGTCGTCCAGGACCCGCAGGGCGCGGTGTTCGCGGTGGCGGAGGCCGCCGAGGCGCAGATGCCAGACTCGCCGTAACAGCAGCCGGGCACCCCCGCCGTGCCGGCGCCGGGCACCCACGAGCCCACCCGGCCACCCACGAGCACCCGGGCAACCGGAAGCCGCCCTTCCCGCGACGCGCCGCCGGGAAATGGGCGGCTTCCCCGCGTTCCCGGGTAAGACTGCACCCATGCTGGGGCTACCGGACGACATCCGCGCTTTCCTCTTCGACCTCGACGGGGTCCTCACCCAGACCGCCAAAGTGCACGCCGCGGCCTGGAAGGACACCTTCGACTCCTTCCTGCGCGCCGAAGCCGCCCGCACCGGCGGGCAGTTCGTCCCCTTCGACGCCGTCACCGACTACGACACCTACGTGGACGGCCGCCCGAGACTGGACGGCACCCGGGCGTTCCTGCACAGCCGGGGTGTCGACCTGCCCGAGGGCACCGACGCCGATCCGCCCAACACCCCTACCGTGCACGGGATCAGCCGGGCCAAGAACGACACCGTCCTGCGGCTGATCCGCGAGCAGGGCGTCCAGCCGTACGACGGCTCGGTCGCGTACGTGCACCGGCTGCGCGCGCTCGGGCTGCCCAGCGCCGTGGTGTCCTCCAGCGCCAACTGCCGGGACGTGCTGCGGGCGGCGGGCATCGAGGGGCTGTTCGACGTGATCGTGGACGGCGTCGTCGCCCAGCGCGAGGGCCTGCCCGGCAAGCCCGCCCCCGATACCTACCTGTACGCCGCCCGCACGCTCGGCGTCGAGCCCGCGCACGCCGCCGTCTTCGAGGACGCGCTCGCCGGGGTGGCCTCCGGCCGGGCGGGCGGCTTCGGGGCCGTGGTCGGGGTCAACCGCACCGGGCAGGCCGCCGAACTGCGCCGGGACGGCGCGACCGTGGTCGTCGACGACCTCGCCGAACTGCTGGAGGAGCAGGCATGAGTGAGTGGAGCGGGGTAGTCGCATGAGTGGCTTGGACAACTTCTCCGTCGACCCCTGGCTGATCGCCGAGCAGGGCCTGGACCTGACCGCGATGGCCCGCGCCGAGTCGCTGTTCGCGCTCTCCAACGGCCACATCGGCCTGCGCGCCAACCTGGACGAGGGCGAGCCGCACGGCCTCCCCGGCACCTACCTGAACGGTGTCTTCGAGCTCCGCCCGCTGCCGTACGGCGAGGGCGGCTACGGCTACCCGGAGTCCAGCCAGAGCGTCATCAACGTGACCAACGGCAAGATCATCCGGCTGTTGGTCGACGACGAGCCCTTCGACCTGCGCTACGGCGAACTCATCCGCCACAAGCGCTGGTTGGACTTCCGGGAGGGGATGCTGCACCGCGAGGCCGAGTGGACCTCCCCGGCCGGCCGGACCATCCGGGTGCGCTCCTCCCGGCTGGTCTCGCTCACCCAGCGCGCGGTCGCCGCGGTCGAGTACAGCGTCGAGGCGGTGGACGGGCCGGTGCGGATCGTGCTCCAGTCCGAGCTGGTCGCCAACGAGCAGCTGCCCGGCGGCCCCGAGGGCGATCCGCGGGCCTCCGCCGTGCTGGAGGCGCCGTTGCAGCCCGAGGTGCACCACGCGAGCGGCACCAAGGCCGTCCTGGTGCACCGCACCCGCTACAGCGCGATCCGGGTCGCCGCCGGGATGGACCACGTGATCGAGGGCCCGGAGGAGCTCGAAACCGTCGCCGAGGCCGAGGCCGACCACTGCCGGATCAGCGTCACCACCGTGCTCCGGCCCGGACAGCGGCTGCGGCTGGTCAAGTTCATGGCCTACGGCTGGTCGGGGACGCGCTCGCTGCCCGCCGTCCGGGACCAGGTGGAGGCCGCGCTGACCGCCGCCAGGTACACCGGCTGGGACGGTCTGGCCGCCGAACAGGCCGACTACCTCAAGGAGTTCTGGGAGACCAGCGACGTCGAGATCGAAGGCGACGTCGAACTCCAGCAGGCCGTCCGGTTCGCCGTCTTCCACGTCCTCCAGGCCGGCGCCCGCAGCGAGGAACGGGCCATCCCCGCCAAGGGGTTGACCGGCCCGGGCTACGACGGGCACAGCTTCTGGGACACCGAGACCTTCGTCCTGCCGGTGCTCACCTACTGCCTGCCCGGGGCCGTCAACCAGGCGCTGCGCTGGCGGCACACCACGCTGCCGCTGGCCCGCGAGCGGGCCGCCCAACTCGGCCTGGCCGGAGCGGTGTTCCCCTGGCGGACCATCCGCGGCGAGGAGTGCTCCGGGTACTGGCCGGCCGGTACCGCAGCCTTCCACATCGGCGCCGACATCGCCGCCGCCGTCGCCCGCTACGTCCGGGCCACCGGGGACGCCGAGTTCGAGCGCGCGTACGGGCTCGAACTGCTCGTGGAGACCGCCCGGATGTGGCGCTCGCTCGGCCACCACGACGTCTCGGGGAAGTTCCGCATCGAGGGCGTCACCGGCCCGGACGAGTACAGCGCCGTCGCCGACAACAACGTGTTCACCAACCTGATGGCGCAGACGAACCTGCGCGCCGCCGCGGAGGCCGCCGCCCGTCACTCGCACGAGGCCGCCGAACTCGGCGTCGACACCGAGGAGACCGCCGCCTGGCGGGACGCCGCGGCCGCGATGTACATCCCGTACGACGAGGACCTCGGCGTGCACCCGCAGGCTGACGGCTTCACCCACCACCAGGTCTGGGACTTCGAGCACACCCCGCCCGAGAAGTACCCGCTGCTGCTGCACTACCCGTACTTCGACCTGTACCGCAAGCAGGTGGTCAAGCAGGCCGACCTGGTGCTCGCCATGCAGGTCCGCGGCGACGCGTTCACCGACGAGCAGAAGGCCCGCAACTTCGCCTACTACGAGCGGCTCACCGTCCGCGACTCCTCGCTCTCCGCGTGCACCCAGGCGGTGATCGCCGCCGAGGTCGGCCAGCTCGACCTCGCGTACGACTACACGGCCGAGGCGGCGCTGATGGACCTGCACGACCTCGGCGGCAACACCCGCGACGGCCTGCACATGGCCTCGCTCGCGGGCGCCTGCATCGCCCTGGTGGCGGGCTTCGGGGGGCTGCGCGACCACAGCGACTCGCTGTCCTTCCGGCCCCGGCTGCCGGGCGGGCTGATGAGGCTCGGGTTCTCGCTGATGGTCCGCGGGCAGTTGCTGGGCGTCCAGATCACCCACGAGGGGACGACGTACGCGCTGCGCCGCGGCGAGGTGCTGCACCTGTGGCACGACGGCGAGCCGGTGCAGGTGAAGGCCGGGCAGCCGGTCACCCTGCCGACCACCGCGCCGCCGGCCCAGGAGCGGTGCGGCCAGCCGCCCGGCCGCGAGCCCGCCCGGCGGCAGGCGCAGGCGGGCCTGGTCAGCGGCAAGCTCGGGCAGCAGGACCACCTGGCGGCGGAGTAGCCGCGCCGGCCTGTCGTTCACCTGTTCGGGCCCGCTCCGGGTGCGGGGCGGGCCCGGCCGTCGGAGGGTGCAGGTGTCCTGCGGCAGCGGGCGGCCGGTGATTGGAGAGCACCCGTGGCGAGCGTGGCCGAACAGATGGTGGAGGTGCTCCGGCAGGCCGGGGTCGAGCGGGTCTACGGCGTGGTCGGAGACAGCCTCAACCCGGTCGTGGACGCGATCCGGCGGACCGACGGCATCAGCTGGGTGCACGTGCGCAACGAGGAGGCGGGCGCCTTCGCGGCGGCCGCCGAGGCCGAGCTCAGCGGCCGGCTCGCGGTCTGCGCCGGCTCCTGCGGCCCCGGCAACACCCACCTCGTCCAGGGCCTGTACGACGCCCAGCGCAGCGGCCTGCCGGTGCTGGCGCTCGCCTCGCACATCCCGTCCGGGCAGATCGGCACCGGCTTCTTCCAGGAGACCCACCCCGAGCGGGTGTTCACCGACTGCAGCTCCTGGTGCGAGATGCTCTCCACCCCCGCCCAGCTGCCCCGGTTGATGCGGATCGCCATCCAGCACGCGCTCGGCTCGCACGGCGTCTCGGTGCTGGCCTTCCCCGGGGACGTCGCCGCGCTCCCCGCCGCCGGGCCCACCGGGACCAGCCACTTCCTCACCGAGCAGGCCGTCGCCGCGCCGCCGTGGTCCCAGGTGCAGGAGCTGGCCCGGCTGCTCAACGCGGCCCGCAAGGTCGCCCTGTTCTGCGGTGCGGGGGTGCGCGGGGCGCACGGCGAGGTGATGGAGGCGGCCCGGGCCCTGAACGCGCCGGTCGGGCACTCCCTGCGCGGCAAGGAGTGGATCCAGTACGACAACCCGTACGACGTCGGCATGAGCGGCCTGCTCGGCTACGGCGCCTGCCACGAGGCGCTGCACTCCGCCGACCTGGTGCTGCTGCTCGGCACCGACTTCCCGTACGACTCCTTCCTGCCGCAGGCGCACACCGTCCAGGTCGACCACGACGCCACCCGGCTGGGCCGCCGCACCGCGCTCGAACTGGCCGTCCACGGCGATGTCGCCGCCACCCTGCGGGCCGTCCTGCCGCTGCTGGACGCCAAGCGCGACCGCGCCTTCCTCGACGGGATGCTGCGCAAGCACTGCCGTTCGCTGGAGGACGTGGTCGGCGCCTACACCCGGGACATCGAGAAGCACCTGCCGATCCACCCCGAGTACGTCGCCTCGGTGCTCGACGAGGTGGCCGCCGACGACGCGGTGTTCACCGTGGACACCGGCATGAACAACGTCTGGGCCGCCCGCTACCTCCAGCCGAACGGCCGCCGCCGGGTGATCGGCTCCTTCCTGCACGGCTCGATGGCCAACGCCCTGCCGCACGCCATCGGCGCCCAACTGGCCTGCCCCGGGCGGCAGGTGATCGCGATGGCCGGCGACGGCGGGATCGGCATGCTGCTCGGCGAACTGCTGACGGTGGCCAAGCACCGGCTGCCGGTGAAGACCGTCGTCTTCAACAACGGGGCGCTCGGCATGATCAAGCTGGAGATGCTGGTCTCGGGCTACCCGGAGTACGAGATCGACAACGGGGACGTCGACTACGCGGGGATCGCGCGGGCGATGGGCATCCCGGCCAAGCGGGTCACCGAGCCGGCGAGGGTCCGGGAGGTGCTGGCGGAGGCGCTGGAGCGGCCCGGCCCCGCCCTGGTGGACGTGGTCACCGACCCCAACGCGCTGTCCATCCCGCCGTACATCACGGCGGCCCAGCTGAAGGGCTTCGCGCTGGCGGCCGGGCGGACGGTGCTCTCCGGCGGGGTCGGGCGCATGATCGACCTGGCCCGCAGCAACCTGCGCAACATCCCGCGACCGGACAGGACCTAGCCGAGAAGGGGGACTCCGGGCCCTCTTGCCTCTGAGGCAAAATTCTTGCCCGAGCGGCACGGCGGGTGTCCACTGGTCACATGACCACCAGCCCGACCGGGGACGCCGCCCCGGAAGACCGGCTCGACGACCAGGAAGTGGTCGGCCTCGCCGCCCGCCTCCGGGAACACCGGCTCAGCAGCCGCCTGACCCTCGAAGTGGCCTCCGCCAGGGTCGGGCTCTCCCCAGCCTATCTGTCCCGGCTGGAGACCGGCCGCCGCCAGCCCTCCCTCCCCGTCCTGCTCGGCCTCGCCCGCGCCTACGGCACCTCCGTCTCCGGCCTGCTCGGCGAGACCATGGCCGAACCCGACCCGGTCGTGCGCGGCGGCGCCATCGAACCCGGCCGCGCCGGCGGCTGGGGCTACCGCCGGGCCGGCGCCCCCGGCCGGGCCATGCAGGCGCTGCGCGTCCACGTGCCCCCGGGCGTGCAGGACACGGTGGTGCGGGTCCACCCCGGCGAGGAGTGGCTGTACGTCCTACAGGGCCGGCTCAAGCTGACCCTCGGCGACCGCGTCCACCGCCTCGACGTCGGCGACTCCGCCCACTTCGACTCGCTCACCCCGCACTGCATCGCCGCCGACGCGCCGGACGGCGTCGAACTGCTCTTCGTCCACACCCTGCTGCAGAGCCCCGGCGGCGAACTCTGCCTCGGCGGCCCCGCAGCAACCCACTGACCCGACGTCAGAACCCTTGGAGGAGATCCCTCATGGCCGATCCCGCCAGCCCCGACCAGGCCGCCGCGGCCACCGCCCCGGCCGCTCCGACCCCCGCCCCGCTGACCGTCGACGCTGGCATCTCGGCCAACCGCCGGGTCGGGGTCCGCCTGGTGATCTACACCGCCGGCATCCACGCCGTCGCCGGCTTCATCATGCTGCTGTTCGAACTGGGCAACCGCAACAAGTAGTCCACCGGGGCGGTCGCGGCCCTCACCGCTCGCGCAGCAGCTCGCAGAGGGCGTCCAGCGCCGCCGGGAAGGCGTGCTCGGGCGGGGACGCGTAGCCGATCACCAGAGCGGGGGCGGCGTCCGGGTCGGCGGCCGACCGGTCGGCGAGGTGCCAGGACAGCCCTTCGACGGCCAGGCCGGCGGCCTCGGCCCGGGCCAGCAGCTCCGCCTCGGACGCGGAACCGGGCGGCAGTTGGAGAACGGCGTGCAGCCCGGCGGCGATCCCGGTGACCCGCACGCGCGGGGCGTGCTCGGCGAGCGCGGCGACCAACTGGTCCCGCCGGCGCCGGTAGTGCAGCCGGCTGCGGCGGACGTGCCGGTCGTACGTCCCGGAGGTGATCAGCTCGGCGAGGGTCAGCTGGTCGAGCACCGGGGACATCGTGTCGGCCAGTCTCTTCAACCGGGCCACCGGCTCGACCAGCGCGTCCGGCAGGGCAAGCCAGGCCAGCCGCAGGCCCGGCGCGAGGCTCTTGGCGGCCGTCCCGGCGTACACCACCCGCTCCGGGTCGAGCGCCTGCATCGCGCCGACCGGCTGCCGGTCGTAGCGGAACTCGCCGTCGTAGTCGTCCTCGACGACGTACCCGTCCCGCTCGCGCGCCCAGCGCACGGCGGCGGCCCGCCGGTCGGCGGCCAGCGGCGCACCGGTGGGGAACTGGTGCGCGGGGGTGAGCAGGACGGCCCCGCACCGGCCGTCGAGCCGCTCGACCCGGGCGCCCGCCTCGTCCAGCGGCACCGGGACGGTGGCCAGCCCCGCCGCCCGGGCGACGGCGTGCTGCGGCGGCAGCCCGTACTCCTCGACCGCGAGGGCACGGTCCCCGCGCTCCCGCAGGGCGGCACAGAGCAGGCCAAGGCCCTGGGAGACACCGGTGCAGATCAGCAGGTGGTCGGGGTCGGTGCGGACGCCGCGGACCCGCGCCAGGTAGTCGGTGAGCGCCCGCCGCAGCTCGATCCGGCCGAACGGGCTGCCGTAGCCGAAGGCCTCGTGCGGCGCGGTGGCGAGGGCCCGGCGGGCGGCGGCGAGCCAGGCGGTGCGGGGGAAGAGCGAGAGGTCGGGCCGCCCGGCCATCAGGTCGTGCCGGACGGTCCGCCGCCCCCCCGCGGGGCCGGGGGGCCCCCCGCGCCCGCCCGGGGCGCGCGCCGGGGGGGGCGGGGTGGGCGGGCGGCGCGCCCGGGGGCGCCCCCCCGCCCCCCCCCC
>NZ_JBHWIR010000229.1:9099-10103 GCF_042731835.1 Kitasatospora sp. NPDC059817
TCACTTTTTTACCACGCCCTCGTAACGGGCGGGGGGGGGGCCCCCCCCCACCCCCCCCCGCCCCCCCGGGCCCCCCCCCCCGGGGGGGGGCGGCCCCCCCCCCGGCTCCGGCCGGGCGCGGCCCGCCGGGCGACGGTGGTGCCGGAGCCCTGCCGGGAGGTGAGCCAGCCCTCCGCGGTGAGCTGCCCGTACGCCTCGACCACGGTGTTCCGGGCGATCCCGAGGTCCTCGCCGAGGGCCCGCGAGGACGGCAGCCGGGTGCCGGGCACGAGCCGCCCGTCCTGGACGGCCTCGCGCAGCGCGTCCTCCAGGGCGGCCCGCAGCCCGGCCCCGGCGGCGCGCCGCTCGGTGAGGTCTAGGTGCAAGTCGCCGCCGAAGGAAGTCCAGGAGCTGCTCACGGGCCCGATTATCGCGCGGCCCGGCATCCTCGACCCCGGGGTGGGGGCGGATCAGACCGACAGGTAGACCGCGCTGCCGACGCCGGCGAGGAAGCAGTAGAGCGCGAACGGCGTCAGGCTGCGGGTCTCGAAGTACTTGGTGAGGAAGCGCACCGAGACGTAGCCGGCGACGAAGGCGGCGATGCTGCCGGCGACGACCGGGCCGAGGACGGCGGAGTTCTCCGGCTTGAACAGCTCCGGCACCTTCAGCACGGAGGCGGCCAGGATGACCGGGGTCGCGAGCAGGAAGGAGAAGCGGGCGGCGTCCTCGTGGTGCAGGCCGCGCAGGATGCCGGCGCTCATGGTGACACCGGAGCGGCTGATGCCGGGGAAGAGCGCGAGGATCTGGGCGGCGCCGATCCAGGCGCCCTGGACGAAGCTGAGCCGGGCGAGGCGGTGGTCGGAGGCGATCGCCGGGTCGAGGCCCGGTTCCTCGGTCGGCGGGGCGGCGTGCCCGGCCCGCCGGCGGCCCGGGGCGCCCCCCCGGCCGCGCGGCCGGCCCCCCCCCCCCCCACCCCGCTGGGTGCCGTCTTCTGCGGGGGGGGGGCGGCGTGGCCGAGCGCTGGC
>NZ_JBHWIR010000230.1:0-4273 GCF_042731835.1 Kitasatospora sp. NPDC059817
GCCCGGGGGGCGCCCCCCGCCCCCCCCCCGCGGCCCCCCCCCGCCCCCCCCCCGGGGGGGGCCCCCCCCCCCCCCCCCCCGGGGGGGGGGGGGCGGGGCGGCACCGGTCGTACCGTGGAGGGAGCGGGGGTGGACGGAGGAGGTTTGACCATGCCCGGTTCGCTCACCATCAGCCACCACGAGTCCGCGGCCACCCTGGACCGCACGGACGCCGAGCGGCTCGCCACCGTACTGGCGGAGCTGGCGTACCTGCTGGAGATCCCGGGGCCGAACCGGATCAACGACGCGCAGCTCACCCTGCTGTGCGAGGGCCGGGCGCCGGACCGCGCCGAGCTGTCGCACTGGTCCCGGGCGCTCGCGGCCGAGCTGAAGGGGCGGCGCTGACGGCCCCGCTGTCCGCCGCAGCCGACGGCCCCGGTGCCCGCCGACGCCGCAGGCGCGCCGCCCCGCCCGCCGTACGATGGCGTGCGGGGCGGGCGGAGGTCGTGCGCCCCGGGGGCGCCGGAGTGGCCGGCGCCCGGTCCGGCGGAGGGTGGGGGCCCGAGCGTGCCGCAGTCCTGGTCGATGTCCTGGCTGACCGTGGAGACGCCGCTGCCCAGCGGCCCGATGCACATCGCCGTGACGTCGCTGGGCGTGGCGGCGGCCGGGTACGGCGGGCGGGACGGCGAACTGCCGCCGTGCACCGACGCGTCGAAGACCGCCGCCGTCCGGGACCGGATCGGCGCCTATCTGGCGGGCCGCAGCCGTGAGTTGGGCCTGCCGATCGACTGGAGCCTGAGCTCCGGCCCGCACCGCACCGTGCTGCGCACGCTCTGGCAGGAGGTGCCGTACGGCCGGACCATCACCTACGGCGAACTGGCGGCCCTCAGCGGGGTGTTCGAGGACGTGGCCGAGCCCGGCCTGGCGGCGCGGACGGTCGGCCAGATGATGGCCGCCAATCCCGTCGCCCTGCTGGTGCCCTGCCACCGGGTGGTGGCGGCGGACGGGATCGGCGGCTTCGGCGGCGGCCGGGTGGGGATCGACGTGAAGCGCTGGCTGCTCACCCTGGAGGGCGTGCTGGAGCCGACGCTCGACTGGAACGGCCCGCTGTAGCAACGGGGTTGCCGTCGGCGCGGCCGCACCGAGCCCCCAAGAGCCACGTGTGAGCCTCGCATGAGCCCCGCACGAGCCCGCCGTCGGGTCCGGGCTACCGCTGCCGGACGAGGGAGACCGGGGCCGGCGCCCGGCGCGGCCGCACCGGCTGGATGCCGGAGACCAGCGTGTACTCGACGCCGTGCACGTCCGGATCCACCCCGGTGGGTTCCGGCCGTTCGCCGAGCGCCAGCCGGACGGCGTCCCAGGGCAGGTTGAGGCCGCACAGCCGCAGCTGGTGGAGCCCGGCGGCGGGCCGGGTGTTGACGTCGATCACCACCGGTCGCCCGGCCAGTTCGCGGAACTGGATGTTGGACAGGTACGCCATCCGGCTTGCCCCGACCAGGCGCCGGACCGGCTCCAGGTACCGCGGGTCGGCGGTGAAGCCGCGGCGGCGGCCCTCCTTGGTGCGGCCTACCACGGTGAGCGGGTGGCCGGCCCGGTCGGCGAGGCAGTCCACCGAGACCTCCGGCCCGTCCAGGTAGGGCATCACCAGCAGGTCGACGGGCTCGTCCCCCTCGTCCCCCGCGCCCGGTCCGGCGGACAGGGCGGCGGCCACCTGCTCGACCTGGACCCGGTGGTCCCAGCCGTGAAGCCGCCGTGGCCCGTACGGCTCCCGGGTGAGCACCCGGAAGCCCGTGCCGCCCGCGCCGGTGGTGGGTTTGAGGCAGGCGGTGTGCCCGGCGGCCTCGATCCGGCCGACGGCGTCGAGCAGTTCGTCGGCGGTGCGCACCCGCCACCAGGGCGGGGTGGGCAGTCCGGCGGCGGCGATCGCCCGGTAGCCGTCGGCCTTGCTGGTGTAGGTGGCGATGGCGGTGGCCGGAGGGCAGAGCAGGGTGGTGCCGATCGCCTCGAACTCCGGCCGGGCGAGGGCGATGGCGAGCTGGTGCAGCTGCGGGAGGAAGACGGTTATGGAGTGCCGGGCGCAGTAGTCGAGCGCGTAGCCGACGTAGGCGTCGGCGGGCAGGTCGGCGGGTTCCAGGGTGCCGTGGTCGGCGGCGGCGAGCACCGGGGAGTCGGGGTCGGCGTGGGTCGCGTGGACCGCCACCGGGCGAGGGGCGGTGCGGAGTTGTTCGATGAAGAAGACGTTCTCGGCGTAGGTGCGGTTGAGCCAGACACGGACGGGGGCTGTCAAGACTGCCTCCCAGGGCATGGGGTGACGAAGGGTCAGGGCTCGTGGTCGGCCGTGCTCGTCAACTGGCCTGGGGGCCCTGTGAGGTGGCACCTTAGCGGCCGGCTCCCCGGGCCTGGACGGGAGGGGTGCCGGGCGTGCGGGCGTCAAGGGGTGGCGACGGAGGGGGTGTCGATGGGGGAGGATGGGGGCCGGTATTCCCGATAAGTTCGAATAATTAATCGAACAGATATCGATCGGGTGATCCAGTCGTACTATTTGTTCGGTTATCCCGAACCACTCGAATGAGTGATTGCGGCATGCACCCGAATGGGCCCACCATGAAGCTGCAACATGAATGTGCAAGGCGACACTTCATCGGGCATGCGAAGGGCTCCCCCTATGTCGACCGAAACCAATGCCGGTGTTCCCGCGCCCAGCGCGCAACCGGAGATCCGGCAGCAGCAGAGTCTGAGCACGGCGGGTGCGCGGAACCTCGCCACGACCACCAAGTCCGCGCCGCAGATGCAGGGCATCAGCCCGCGCTGGCTGCTCAAGACGCTGCCCTGGGTGCAGGTGTCCGGCGGTACCTACCGGGTCAACCGCCGCCTGCGCCACTCGGTCGGCCGCGGTCGGGTGAGCTTCGTCAAGACCGGCTCCGAGGTGCGGATCGTCCCGCCGACGCTGGCCGAGGTGCCGGTGCTGCACGGCTTCCAGGACGAGGCCGTCCTGACGGAGCTGGCCGGGCGCTTCGTGCAGCGGGAGTTCGCCGCCGGCGACGTACTGGTCTCCGCCGGCGCGGCGATCAACGAGGTCTTCCTCATCGCGCACGGCAAGCTCGAACGGCTCGGCACCGGCAAGTACGGCGAGGAGACGGTGATCGGCACCCTCGCCGACGGCGACCACCTCGGCGACGAGGCCCTCCAGCAGGAGGAGGGCACCTGGCCGTACACCGTCCGGGCCGCCACCTCCGGCACCGTGATGGCGCTCTCCTGGCCCGCCTTCCAGGAGCTCCACGACCGCTCCGAGGCCCTGCAGCTGCAGGTCATCGAGTACCTGAACGGCTTCCAGCAGGCGCAGAACAAGCACGGCGAGGCCGCGATCGACCTCTCCGCCGGGCACCGGGGCGAGTACGAGCTGCCCGGCGCCTTCGTGGACTACGAGCTCAAGCCCCGCGAGTACGAGCTGAGCGTCGCGCAGACCATCCTCAAGGTGCACTCCCGCGTCGCCGACCTCTACAACCAGCCGATGAACCAGACCGAGCACCAGCTCCGGCTGACCATCGAGGCGCTGCGCGAGCGCCAGGAGCACGAGCTCGTCAACAACCCCGAGTTCGGCCTGCTGGAGAACGCCGCGTACGACCAGCGGATCCAGACCCACTCCGGCCCGCCCACCCCCGACGACATGGACGAGCTGCTCAGCCGCCGCCGCGGCACCAAGATGTTCCTCGCCCACCCCAAGGCCATCGCCGCCTTCGGCCGCGAGTGCAACAAGCGCGGCCTCGTCCCCGGCACGGTCGAGGTCGAGGGCAAGCACGTCACGGCCTGGCGCGGGGTGCCGGTCTTCCCGTGCAACAAGATCCCGGTCATCGGCGGGCACACCAGCTCGATCATGGCGCTGCGCGTCGGCGAGGACAACCAGGGCGTCGTCGGCCTGCACCAGACCGGAATTCCGGACGAGTACCAGCCGAGCCTTTCGGTGCGGTTCATGGGAATCGACGACAAGGCCGTCATTTCCTACCTGGTCAGCGCCTATTACTCCGCCGCGATTCTGGTCCCGGACGCGGTCGGCGTCCTGGAGAACGTGGACGTCGCGCAGCGCTAGGCCCTGTCCGGGCGAGTCTCAACCATTCCGGCCGGGCGCGCGATATCCGGGCCCGCGCCCAGGCCCGGGAACCGACCGACCGGAGCCGGTCGGAATTCCACGCCGCCCGGCCGGGGCACCCACACCCCTGTCTCTTATACACAACTGACCCTGCCGACCACAAAGCAAGAGAAGATCTCGGAGCTCGCCGTTGACTTAAAAACTCGC
>NZ_JBHWIR010000230.1:4283-9967 GCF_042731835.1 Kitasatospora sp. NPDC059817
TCCCCACACCCCCCGCGCGGGCCCCCCCCCCCCCCACACTCCCTAAACGCGGCCGGCCCGGGCCCCCCCCCCCCCACCCCCGGTCTGCCCCTACCCACGACCGGCACCTCACACCAGGCCGCCTCACCGCAGGCCGACAGGGGGAGAAACCCATGACGAGCTCCACACTGGAGCGGGACCACAAAGAGGGGAACGAGGCGGCGGACGTCCTCGCCCGGGCCCGCAACCTGGTCGACCCGGTCCTGCGGGCCGCCGTCGACTCACTGCCGGGCGCGATGCGCAAGGTCGCCGGCTACCACTTCGGCTGGTGGGAGGCGGACGGCTCGCCCGCCGACGCCCCCTCCGGCAAGGCGATCCGGCCCGCCATGGTCCTCGCCGCCACCCAGGCACTCGGCGGCACGACCGCCGAGGCCACCGCCGCGGCCGCCGCCGTCGAGCTGGTGCACAACTTCACGCTGCTCCACGACGACGTCATCGACCGGGACGAGACGCGCCGCCACCGGCCCACCGCCTGGCGGGTGTTCGGCACCACCGAGGCCATCCTGGCCGGGGACGCCATGCACTCGCTGGCGCTGCGCCTGCTCGCCGAGGACGCCCACCCGGCCGCCCGGAGCTCGGTCCGCCGGCTCACCGACTGCGTGGTCGAGCTGTGCGAGGGCCAGCAGATCGACTGCGCCTTCGAGCAGCGCAGCGACGTCTCGCTCGCCGAGTGCCTGGCGATGGCGGAGGCCAAGACCGGCGCCCTGCTCGGCGCCGCCTGCGCGATGGGCGCCCTGTACGGCGGCGGGTCGGAGGAGGCCGCGCAGGCGATGGACGGCTTCGGCCGGGAGATCGGCCTGGCGTTCCAGCTGATCGACGACCTGATCGGCATCTGGGGCGATCCGGCGGTGACCGGCAAGCCGGTGGGCGCGGACCTCGTCGCCCGGAAGAAGTCGCTGCCGGTGGTCGCGGCGTTGGGCTCCGGCACCCCCGAGGGGGCCCGGCTCGCCGGGCTGTACGCCCTCGAACGCCAGCTCAGCCCTGAGGAGTTGGCGCAGTGCGCGGCGTCCGTCGAAGGCGCCGGCGGCCGCGGCTGGGCGCAGGGCGAGTCCTGCGAGCGGATGGCGGCGGCGATGGCGCAGCTGGCCACGGCCGTCCCGGAGCCGTCGGCGGCCGACGAACTGCTGGTGCTGGCCGAACTGGTCACCCGCCGCAGCCACTGACCGGGCTCGTCCGACCGGACTCGTCGGGAGTGGGGGGTGGGGGCGGGCGCGGGGGGGGGCGCGGCCCGCCTCGCCGACCCGGCCGGCGCCCTGGACGAACTCGTCGCCGGGGACGTCACCGTCCGCGCCCGCCTCGACTCCGGCTGGCGCGACCTCACCGACCAGGGCCGCCTCGCCCTCGGCCGGCTCGCCGCCCTCCCGCTCTCCCTGCTGTTCACCCTCCCCGAGGCCGCCGCCGCCCTCGGCCGCCCCGAACGCCTCGCCCTGCGCACCCTGGAGGCCCTCACCGACACCGGCGCCGTCACCTCCCCCACCGGCGAGGTCACCGCCCACGCCGCCCTCTACGCCCTCCCCCGCCTCACCCACCTGCACGCCCGCGAGCACAGCACCGTACTGGCCGACAACCTCAACTGAGCCCGCCGCGCCGACCGGCGCCCCTTGGGCCGAGCGTCAGCATGTCCAGCAACTCCCCGCCCTCCAGGCCCTGTTCGACGGCCCGCAGGGCGAGCAGGACGCCCGCCGCCCCGGTGTGCAGGTCCGCCGAGAACCGCCGCAGCCGCATCCCGGGGACGAGCAGCCCCTCCGGCCGCGCGACCAGGTGCCACTGGAGCTTGCGGACCTGCTCGCGGACGGCGTCCCGGGCCGCCGGCCCGCCCAGCCGGTCCAGCGCCAGCAGCAGCCCGGCGCGGCCCCGGAACAGCCCGGGCTCGCGGACGAATCCGGGTGCGCAGACCCGCCGCACGTCGGCGAGGAACTCCTCGGACCCGCCGAACTCCCGGAACCCGTCGAACTCCTCAGACCGGCCGAACTCCTCGGACCTGCCGCCGCCGAGCGCCTGGTACTCCTGGGCGACGAGCGCGATCCCGCTGCTGCCGCGGTCGAGGTAGGCGAGCCGCCGCCCCCGGTCGAGGACCTGCACCGACCCGTCGGGCACCCGTACGCACTGCGCCACGGCGCGCTCCAGCGCCTCGCGCCCGGAGGCCAGCAGCCAGTCCTCGCCGGTCCGCTGGTACAGCCGCAGCTGGACGAGGGCGATCCCGGCGAGGCCGTACAGCAGTCCGGCCGCCGTCGGCGCGCCGAGCCCCGGGACGGTCTGCCCGCGCAGCACCGCGTCGAGCGCCCGCGCGTCGGCGAGGGCGTCCGCGAGTTCGCGCCGGCTGCCGAGGGCGTCGGCGAGCCGCAGCCGGGCGAGCGCGGCGCCGGCCCGGCCGCCGTGGAGGGCGACGGTGGGCGCGGGCCGGGCCTGCCGGGCCTGTGCGGCCAGTTCGGCGGCCTCGTCGCCGCGGCCGACCCGGGCGAGCACGGCCGCCACGCCGAGCGGCCCGTCGAAGAGCCCGCCTGCGCCCGGCCTCGGGCCGCGCCGCCGCATCGCCGCGATCAGCCAGTCCGCGTACTCGTCGGGGCAGGGCGCCCCGGCCCGGTGCAGCGCGTACAGCACGCCGGCGGCGCCGTGGGCGACGCCGGTGCCGCCGTCGGCGAATCCGGCCGGGTCGCCGGGGAAGAGCCGGTCCGGCCGGTCGGGGGTGGCCCCGGCGTGGATGCCGGCGACGAGTTCGTTCCTGGCGGCGTCGAGGGTGGGCCCGGCGAGGAGTTCGCGGACCCGCCGTTCGCCGACCGGTTCCACCGGCGCCACGGCGCCCGGCCGCACCGGTCCCTCCTCCGGCCCGAGGCCGAACCAGTGCCGTGCCCGCCGTTCCAGCGCGGGCAGCTTGCCGGGATCGCGTTCGGCCAGCTCCATCACGGGCATCAGCAGCATCAGCCAGGTGGCCCAGAGCATGTGGCGGTCGGCGTCGGCCCCGTCGAGCCCGGGCGGGGGCTGCAACCCGCCCGCGCCGGCGAGCGGGACACGGCGGCCGGTGAGCTCCTCCGCGTACTCGAAGTCGACGAGCACCACCGAACCGTCCGGACGGACGATCACATTGGCCGGGTGCAGGTCGCCGAACCGGACGCCCCGCTCGTGCAGGGCGCCGAGCGCCTTCTCCAGCCCGGCCACGACCCCGGCCACCCAGTGCGCGTACTCGGCGCGCTGTCCGGCGGTGCAGTCCTGGTGCACCAGCGGGTAGCGGCGGATCGCCTCGGCGAACAGCTGGACGCCCTCGATGTGCTCCTGGACCAGGAAGGTGTGCTCCCAGACCGTCCGGACCTCGTGCAGCCGGGGCACGCAGTCCAGGCCTGCGAGCCGTTCCAGCGCCCACTGCTCGCGCCGCAGCCGGGTGACGGCGTCGTCCCCGGCGGCGTCCAGCCCGGCGTGCGGGCGGGCCTCGCGCAGCACCACCCGCTCCCCGGTGGTCCGGTGCTCGGCGAGGTAGATCCCGCCGGCGTTGGAGAACTGCAGCACCTCGACGATCCGGTACGGCAGGTCGCCGCCGGCCGCCTCCCGGGCGGCCAGGTGCGGGCGCAGCTCCTCGGGCGGGTCGACCCAGGCGGGCAGTTGGAACACCGGGTCGCGCCGGTCGGGGACCAGCTCGCCGGACGGGTCGCGCAGCGCGGGCACGGGCCGCCCGTCCTCGTCCTGGCACCACAGCTCGACGAACGCGCCGTAGCGCACGTACACGGGGGCCGTCCCGATCCTCAGGTCGGTGAGCACGTACGGCCCCAGGCGGCCCGCCAGCACCTCGGCCAACTCCGCCGCGACGGCCAGGAACTCCTCCTCCGACGCCGGGTAGACGGTGACGAACTTGCCGCTGCTGCCGCGCCCCATGTACTTGCCGTTCGCGACCCGCAGCGCCTCGTCGCTGCGCAGGAACTTGAACGTCGTGCGGCGCGCCGTGCAGACCCGCGCGACGGCCCGCAGGGTCGCCTCGGCCTCCTCCGGCACGGTCGAGATGTGGATCTTCCAGCCCTGCTCCGGCAGCCGGGCACCGTCCGGCCGCAGCGCCGTCCACAGCCCGCGCCGTTCGCGCCGCCACCCGGCGGGCGGTGCGCCGAGCCCCAGCTGGTACCGGCCGGCCCGGTCGCGGAGGCGGCCTGGGGTGTCGTAGTACGTCGGATCGGCGAGGCAGTACAGCTGGGTCTCCTGGGCGCCGGCCATGGCGCGCCTCCTCTTCCGGGTCGTCTTCCAAGCTCTTCCGGGTCATTCGTCTCCCGGGCCGCCGGGCCGTTCAGCCTGCGGGCGCCGGTAGCGGTGCCGGGGCCGGCGCCGGGCCGCGCCGGACCGGCGGCGCCCAGGTGACCACGGCCGCGCAGAGCGAGATGGCGAGGGCCAGCAGGGCGAAGGTCCGGGTGCCGCCCAGGGCGCCGAGCAGCGCGCCGCCCACCAGCGGGCCGAACGGCTGGACCAGGGTGGACAGGAAACCGGCGGCGCTCTGCACCCGGCCGATCCGGTCGGGCGGCGCGGCGAGCAGCATGCCGGAGACGAAGCCGATGCTGGCGACCGTGGACAGGCACATGCACACCGCGCAGAGCAGCCCGATCAGCAGCGGGATCCGGGTGAGCACCAGCACCCCGGCGGTGGCGGCGGCCGCCCAGCAGCTGAGCGCCACCAGCCTGCCGTCGCCCGCCCCAGAGCGCGCTCTGGGCCCTGTCCGGGCCTCCAGCCTCGGGGCGAGCAGCGCGCCGGCCAGGGCGCCGGCCGCGGTGCAGGAGACCACGGTGCCGCCGCCGATCCCGGAGCGGCCGCCGTCGGAGGCCACGGCCAGGGTGGTGAACATCAACGCGCTGAACGCGAAGTTCATCCCGAGCCCGAAGATCAGCAGCAGGGTGCGCAGGTAGGGCTGGCGCCAGATGAAGCTGAGCCCGGCGGTCAGTTCGCCGCGGCTGAACGCCGCGCCGCTCCTGGCGGCGGGCACCGAGCGGGTCCGCATCAGCGCGACGCAGACGGTGGAGAGCAGCAACCCGACGCCCTCCGCGAGGAACGGCAGCACCGGGTGCCAGGCGAACAGCGCGCCGCCGGCGATCGGCCCGACCAGCCGGGCTGCGGCGCCGCGCGCCTGCATCCGGGACGAGGCCGCGCGGACCTGCTCGCGCGGCACCACCGCGCGCAGCAGGCCGCCGGCGGCGGGCCCGTAGGCGCTGGTGATGAGCGCCCCGGCGGCGGCCACCAGCAGCACCAGCGGCAGCGGGGTGTGGCCGCGCAGGACGGCGATCACCAGCGCGGTGACGGCGAGCAGGCTGCCGACGTCGCACACCCGCATCAGCCGGCGCCGCTCGATCCGGTCGGCGAGGACGCCGCCGGGCAGCATGGTGAGCAGCAGCGCGCCGATCGAGACGGTGCCGATGGCGCCCGCCTGGGCGGCCGATCCGGTCTCCCGCAGGACGAGCAACGGCAGGGCGATCGAGGCGAGTTGGGAGCCGAGCGAGGCCATCAGGCCGCCGACCCAGAGCAGCCGGAAGTCCCGGTTGCGGGAGAGCGAGGTGGGCTCCATGGCCGTCCTCCGGGGTGGGGGGTGGAATCGGGCCGGGGGGGGGGGGGGGGCCCCCCCGCGCCCCCCCCCCCCCCCCCCCGAGCCGGGAGAAAAAAAAACACAAAACACAACCCACACA
>NZ_JBHWIR010000231.1:0-9937 GCF_042731835.1 Kitasatospora sp. NPDC059817
CAGTAACCAGGCGCGGCCGCCATGTTCGCCCAACAGGCCGGCCGCGGCGAAGTCCTGGTGGACGGCGTCCGGCAGCCGGCCGACCTCGACGCCCTCGGCCAGCGCCTCGACCTGCGCCAGGTGGCCCGGCTCGTCGATGGTGAACAGCTCCAGCGTCCCGAACCGGCGGTCGCGCACCTCGACGAAGCCGGGGCCGCGCCGGAAGACGCACTTGCTCGGGTAGTACGTGGCGCGCCAGTCGGCGACGACGTCCTGGGGGCCGCCGGTCAACTGCTCGGGCGGGTACAGGTGGTGGAACCGGCGCTGCGCCGCGCAGCCGTCCGTGCAGTCGGCCTGCCAGAGCACGGCAAGCCCCTGCCCGGTCGCCTCGCGCAGCAGCATCAGCGCCCGCGCGGAGGCCGCCGGCGCGTCCGCGCAGAGCCGCACCGGCTCGGTCAGTCGCAGGCAGCGGACCCCGGCGCGGTGCAGTTCGGTGACCTCCGCCTCCGCCGGGCCGGACAGGGTGCGGCGACCGAGCGCGAAGCCCGGCAACTCCCTGGCGGCGGGGTCGTAGTCGAGCCAGAGCTCGGCCTCCGGGCCGGCCGCGCGCCAGGAGGCGGCATCGGCCCCTCCCGCAACGGCCCCTCCAGGATCGGCCCTTCCCGCCACGGTCCTTCCCGCAACGGCCTTTCCAGCATCGGCCGTTCCGGCATCGGTCCGTTCAGCCGATCGTGACGGCATCGAGCACCTCCTCGGCGCGAGGGCGGGCGGCGGCGGGGCCGTGCCGGTGCTGCATCCGCATCAGCACCTGGTTGTCGGACTCGACGGCGACCTGGAGGAAGCTGTCCCCGTCGTGGAACAGCAGACCCAGCGCGGTGAAGCGCTCCAGCACCGGCCCGACCGCCGCCGCGCCGCCGGGGACCTTGGCGGCCAGCGCGGCGGTCGAGCGGGGCTGGTTCAGCAGCCGGAAGGCGGCGAGCTCCACCGGATCGGTCAGCTCGACCACCCGCCAGTCGTACTCGGGGCGGGTGTTGACGAGCGCGATCCGGCCGCCCGCGTCCCGGTAGCTGAGCCGACTGTCGGGGAACCGCGCGATCCAGGTGTCCACCGCCGCGCTCAGCCGCTCCGCGAGGTCGCCGCCGATCCCGCGTGGTGGCGCGCTGAACACGTAGGCCAGTTCGGCCAGTTCGCTCTGCGGCAGGCGGTAGGTCGCGCCGTACTGGAAGGCCGGCCGGGTGATCGCGAAGCCCAGCTCGGGCCGGTCGAAGTACGGGCTGAACCGCTCGATCGCGATCCGTCCCGCTCCGGTCGGCGGGTCCAGGTGGTGCAGCAGGGGCAGTTGGCGGATCACCGACTCGTAGTCGGCCGGCTGCTCGCCCGGGAAGCCGTAGAGGTAGTTCCAGCTCACCGACACTCCGGCGCTCTGCGCGTCCCGCAGCGCGCGGACGTTCTGGCAGCCCGTCACCCCCTTGTCCATGATCCGCAGGACCCGGGTGCTCAGGCTCTCGATGCCGGGCTGCACCTGGGCCGCGCCCGAGTCGCCGAGGAGCTGGAACTGGTGGCGGCGCAGGTTGGCCTTGATCTCGAAGTGCAGCCGCAGATCGACCGGGAGTTCGGCCAGTGACTTCAGGACGGTGTCGAAGTAGCCCATGTCCAGGATGTTGTCGACCACGTAGACGTCCAACAGCTGGTGGCGTTCGGCGAGCGTGAGCACCTCGGCGAGGAAGTCCGTCGGCGGCTTGGAGCGGAACTCCATCGAGGAGCCGTTGAGCCCGCAGAAGGTGCAGTGGTGCTTCTCGCCCCACCAGCAGCCCCGGGAGCCCTCGACGACCAGCTTGGGATCGACCCAGCCGGCCGCGACGGAGGCGTCGAGCCGCTCGTAGAAGCCGTCGTAGCGGGGCGCCAGGATCGCCGCGGGCGGCAGTGGACGCCTCGTCATCTCGTTGGCCGTCGACGTCCCAGAGTCGTCCCGCCAGCAGAGCCCGGGGACGGCGGAGAGGTCGCCGCCTTCAAGGAGCGCCGGGAAGGCGGCCTCGCCCTCGCCGCGCACCACGTAGTCCAGGAAGGGGAAGTTGCGGTGCAGCGCGGCGCCCTGCGGACCGTCGCAGTTCGCGCCGCCGAACACCGTGCGCACCTGCGGGCACCGCTGCTTGAGCAGCTTCGCGGCGGCGAGGCTCGCCGTGTTCTGCTGGAAGGTGGTGGTGAAGCCGACCAAGTCCGGTGGGTCGGCGGCGAGTTCGTCGACCAGTCGGGCGATGAACGCGGGGGCGATCGCGCGGGTGGCCCGGGTCAGTGCGATCTCCTGCTCGCTCGCACCGCTGGTGGCCAGGTACTCGCAGTAGGGCGCGAACTCGCCGTCGCTGTCGTCGATTTCGCTGTCGTCGCCGTCGATGCCGGCCTCGATGCCGGGGGCCGGGCCGTCGTCACCGTACAGCGCGCCGGCGAACGCCCAGTCGCCCGCGCCCTGGAAGTAGGACTTCTCGGAGAAGTACTGGTAGTCGTCCACGCCGAAACCCGCGGTCTCGGCGGCCCAGTCCACGAAGTCCAGGTTGGCGTACCGCACTTCGACCTGGTGGCCGGCGCGTTCGGCAGCGGTGTGCATGATCCCGAGCGCCAGCGACGGCACGTCGATCGCGCCCCAGGGCATGTGCAGCAGGACGATACGCATGGTGGCCACTTCTGTTGTTCGCCGGCGGTCGGTGAGGTGTCGCTCCGGGGCACCGCAGGCGCCCCGGAGCGACGGTGAATCACTTGCCCTTGGTCTCGGCCTTCGGCTTCGGCTGCCCCTTGAGGGCAGGCGCGACCACTGCGGCCTTGGTGATGTCGAGCGCGAAGGCCTGGACCACCACGGCGCCCCGGTCACGCTCCGGGGTGCTGATCGGGTCGTTCTGAATGCTGCGTCGCTTCATGGCTGTTCACCTCCTTCCACCAGTTCGGCGGGTACCTCGGGGCGGTCGCCCCGGGGTGGCAGGGGGAGCGGTGCCGGCCAGGCGTGCTCGGCGAACCGGACCATCGTGGCCAGCACCGATCGGTGGTCGGCGGTCTGGCGGCTGTAGTGGCCGCCGTCCACCCAGAGCAGCTCGTGCGGCACCGCCAGCCGGCGCAGGTCCGCGGCGTACCGGGCGACCTGGTCGGGTGGGCACCGCTCGTCGGTCCGCGAGGCGACCAGCAGGACGGGCGAGCGGACCTGGTGCACGTACGATCGCGGGTCGGCCGCGCGGTAGCGCTCGGGAACCTCGTCCGGGGTCCCGCCGAAGAGCTGGCGATCGAGCTCGCGCAGTGCGGGGGTGGTGGTGCGGTAGGCGGCGGGGTAGTCCGCGATCGGCTGAGCGGCCATGCCGAGTGACCACAACTCCGGCTGCGCGCCCATCGCGAGCAGGGCCAGGTAGCCGCCCCACGAGAATCCGCACAGGCCGGTGCGCTCCGCGAGCGCCGTACCGTCGGCGACCAGCTCCGCGCGGACGGCGGCCAGGTCCTCGATCTGCGCCAGCCCGACCCGGTGGCCGTACTCGTGCTGCCAGCGGGCGCCGTAGCCGGTGGAGCCGCGGTAGTTGGTGCGCACCACCGCGTAGCCACGGCCGACCAGGGCGTTCACCCGCGGGTCGTAGGAGTCGCGGTCGTGGGTGGCGGGGCCGCCGTGGACCAGGAAGAGGGTCGGCCACGGGCCCTGGCCGGCCGGAGTGCTGACGAAGCTGTGGATCCGCCCGTACGGCCGGGGCGTCCAGCGCCGGCTGCGGGAGGTGTCGCCCTGGTCCGGATCGAGGCCCTGTCCGGGGTGGTGCGCAGTCTCCGTGCCGGGGCGCAGGACCAGCGGGCGGGGCGGTGTCGACTCCCGGCTCCAGACGCAGTGCAAGGTGCCGTCCGGAGCGCAGGACAGGTCGTGGATCGTGCCGCCGGGGGTGCTGATCTCCCGGACGGGCGGGGCCTGTTCCGCCGGTCCTCGGCGCGCGGCCCCCTGCTGTGGTGCCCCTTGCCCCTCCGGCGGGTCGAGGTCGGCGAGGAGCAGTCGGCTCCGCCCGGCCCGCTCGTGCTGGATCAGCACCTCGCGCGGCCCCTGGTACCAGCCGGCCGATATCTGCGAGTCGAACGACAGCCCCGGGTACCTGCGCAGCCCCGTGCCGGCCTGCCAGGTCGCGACGGTGTACTGCTCGTCCTCCTCGACCACCAGCAGCAGCTCCGGTTCGAGTACCGCGAGCGGGTTGAACTCGATCGGCCAGAGCCGCAGTCGGCGGTTCCCGGCGATCCGCAGCGGACCGTCCGCCTGCGCGTCCGTCTGAACGGTCGCCTGAACGTCCGCCTGCGCGCCCGTCGGCCACAGGGCCACCGAGTCGTCCCCGTCGGGCCGCCCGCCGAGGGCGAGGAGCCGACCGTCCGGCGACAGGTCGGCCAGGCTCAGGTACCCCGGCGCCGAACCGATCAGCAGGGCCTGGCCCGCGGGCGGTCCGACGTAGCAGTGCGAGGCGCCGTCGACACCGACGACCACCGCCGCGAGCGCGCCCGTCCGGTCGAAAGCGACGCCGTACGCCCGCCCGCGCGGCACGCCGTGCAGCGCCTCGCCGCCCGCTCCGCCGGCGAACGGCTCGCGCCGCCACCGCCCCTCCCCGGCGTTGTCGGCGTCGAACCACCAGACGGCGTCGCCGTCCGGCTCGATCTCGCTCAGGTGGACGCCCCCCGGCCGGTCGGTGACCACCCGGCGCCGACCCGTCCCCAGGTCCCAGGCCACCGCCTGCCAGCGCTCGTCGACGAGTCGCGTCTCGACCGCGCGGTCGGCCGCCAGGGCGGCGAAGCCGGGGGACTGGAACGCCTGTGTCACGGACCCGGCCCTTTCGGCTCGATGGTGGGAACAGACTGCGCTGAACGTCCCGAGGCCGGTGCACTGGCGTGAAGATCCAGTGAACTGGCGTGAAGAAAAGGCCACTTGTGGAGGATCGCCGCCACTCTAGGGGGGTGCCGTGGTTGCGAACAGACCTTTCGCACAGTTGGCCGAAATGCAGCTGAGGTGAATGCGGGCCGGCAGGGGTGTGGATGTGCCGGGAACGCGCAGCGGGAACGCACAAAGGCCGGCCGTCGCCGACCGCGCGTTGATCGCTTGTCTGCCACGGATTCCTACGGTCGGGCCTTCGGCAAGTTCCGCACCGCTCAAAAGGATTCCCATGATCGACCAAGCCGCGTCGTCGCGCGGTGGCGCACCCTGGATCGGCGACGATCCGCGATTCACCGAGTTGCGCGCCGCCTACCGCAGGTTCGTGTTCCCGGTGACGGCGGCGTTCCTGCTCTGGTTCCTGGCGTACGTACTCTGCTCGGCCTATGCACGCGGCTTCATGGCGGCCAAGGTCGTCGGGAGCATCAACGTGGCCCTGGTCTTCGGACTGCTGCAGTTCGTTTCGACCTTCGGCATCGCCCTGGCCTACGGCCGGTTCGCCGCCCGGCGGTTGGACCCGCTGGCCGAGGCCCTGCGGAGCGCGGCGGCGTCCCGTCCGACCGCATCGGCCGGCAGCGCCGACAACCAGGAACTGACGGAGAGCCAGGCATGACACAGCACCTTCCGCTCGCCGCGGCGACGGCGCAGGCGGCATCGCACAAGGGCCTGACCATCGGCCTGTTCGTCGCCCTGGTGGCGGTGACCCTCGTCATCACCCTCTGGGCGCGGCGGAGCACCCAGGGCACCGGCGGTTTCTACACCGGCGGCGGCCAGTTCTCCGCGCTGCAGAACGGGATCGCGATCTCGGGCGACTACCTCTCCGCGGCCTCCTTCCTCGGCATCGCCGGGATCATCGCGCTCTCCGGGTACGACGGCTTCCTCTACTCGATCGGCTTCCTGGTCGCCTGGCTGGTCGCGCTGCTGATGGTCGCCGAACTGCTGCGCAACACCGGTCGGTTCACCATGGCCGACGTGCTGGCCGCGCGGCTGCGCAGTGGTCCGATGCGGACCGCCGCGGGCGTGTCGACCATCGTGGTCTCGATCTTCTACCTGATCGCGCAGATGGTCGGCGCGGCGACGATCGTGGGGCAGCTGCTCGACGTCAAGGGCGCCTCGGCGCAGATCTGGACCATCGTCGGGGTCGGTGCCCTGATGATCGTCTACGTCGTGGTCGGCGGGATGAAGGGCACCACCTGGGTGCAGATCGTCAAGGCGGTGCTGCTGATCGCCGGCGCGGCCATGATGACCCTGTGGGTGCTGGCGAAGTACGGGTTCGACCTCAGCCACCTGCTCGGGGACGCCGCCGCGGCCTCCAAGAAGGGCGACGCCTTTCTCCAGCCCGGCCTGAAGTACGGGGCGACCGACGGCTGGTCGAAGCTCGACCTGGTCAGCCTCGGCGTCGCCCTGGTGCTGGGCACCGCGGCGCTGCCGCATGTGCTGGTCCGCTTCTACACCGTCCCGACCGGCCGCGACGCGCGCAAGTCGGTGAACTGGGCGATCGGCATCATCGGGGTCTTCTACCTGATGACCCTGGTGCTCGGCTTCGGCGCGGCCGCGCTGGTCGGCACGGCGACGATCAAGGAGAAGGATCCGTCCGGCAACACTGCCGCCACCCTGCTGGCCGAGCACCTCGGCGGCGGCGCGGGCACCACCGGCGGCTCCCTGATGCTCGCCTTCATCGCGGCGGTGGCGTTCGCCACCATCCTCGCGGTCGTCGCCGGGCTCACCCTGACCTCGTCGTCGTCGTTCGCCCATGACCTGTACGCCAGCGTGATCCGCAAGGGCAGGGCCACGGAGCGGCAGGAGCTGGTCACGGCGAAGATCGCCGCCGTGGTCATCGGCGCGGTCGCGGTCGCCCTGTCGATCTTCGCCAGGGACCTCAACGTGGCGTTCCTGGTGGCCCTGGCCTTCGCCATCGCGGCCTCGGCCAACCTGCCGGCGATCCTGCTGACGCTGTTCTGGAAGCGCTTCACCACCGTCGGCGCCAAGTGCGGCATCTACGCGGGCCTGGTCAGCTCGATCGGCCTGGTGCTGCTCTCCCCGATCTGCTGGGGCGGCGCGACCGGCACGGTCCACGCCGTGAAGCTGACGGCCGCCCAGGCGAAGGACTGCGGGGTGGAGGCGTCCAGCAAGCAGGTCGGCAACGCCACGGCGCTGATCTCCTGCACCACCACCGCACCGGTGCCGCTGCAGAATCCGGGCATCGTCTCGATCCCGATCGGGTTCGCGGCCGCGGTCCTCGGCTCCCTGGTCGGCAGCCGCCGCCGTCGCGACGAGGAGTCGGACGGGCGCGGCTTCGAGGAGCTTGAGGTCCGCGCGCTCACCGGAGTGGGGCGGTAGAGCGTGGAGCCGGGCTCCAACCTCGACGAGTTTCTCTCCGACCTCGCGCGCTACGCCGCCGCGGATGTCCTGACCGCCCAGCTCACGGCGGACACCCTGCGCAAGTACCTGCGGGCCGGACTGATCGTGCCCGACGACCTGTGCGCCGGTGACACGGACGGCTACTCGCAGCGGCTGCTGCACGCCGGACGGACGCACTCCGTGGTGGCCCTGACCTGGCTGCCCGGTCAGTCCACCCCGATCCACGACCACGTCGCCTGGTGCGTGTCCGGTGTGGTGGAGGGCGTCGAGGTGGACGAGGCGTTCCGGCTGTGGCGGCCCTCCAGAACCGGCCGCAGGGTGCTGGTGCCGTCCGGCCGGACCACCTGCTCTCCCGGCCGGGTGCAGCTCCTGGTGCCGCCCGACGAGGACATCCACCGGGTGTCGAACGGCGGCACCGGTCGCGCGGTCTCCCTGCACGTCTACGGCGCCGACATCGCGCTGAACGGGGGCAGCTCGATCAACCGGGTCTTCGGAAACGAGGTCGTGGACCTCCCGCCGGACGGCGCCCGCCTGGTGAGCTGGCGGAGCCCGGAGAGCCTGGCCCCGTGACCGCCCCGTAGCGAACCGACGGGCCGTCCGCCCCGGACGGCCCGTCGGCCACGCCCGGTCCCCTGCCCGGTGAGGCGGGCGGGGCCGTACGGCCTGACGTCGGGTTCTGCCGCGGTCGGCCGGGTCGTACCCCGCGATTGGTCCAGACCTATTGACGAGCTGCGCCGCCCCTCCTACGATCCGGTCCGGCACAGCCCCACATGTCCCCACCTCACCCACAGCCGGGCGTCGCGCCCCCACGCGTCGGTCATGTCCATGACGCTCGGCGGGAAGGGAACGCAGCATGTTCCGTCGAAGGTCGCGTACTCCACGTCCGTCGGGCGAGGTCCGCCCCTGTCCGGATCCCGGCCGCCTCGAAGGCGACCGGACCGGGAGCGAGCCGCTCCGGACCCCTGGCCCGCAGCCGCGGGCGAGCGTGGAACGCGCAGCGCAGGTGAACCGGACCAGCCGCGCCCAGCACGGGCCGAGCGTCCTGCGGCGCTCCCTCGCCGGGGTGAGCGCCGTCGCCGTCATCGGTGCCGGCATCGCCGTGGCCGGCTCCGTCACGGCCGGGGCCGCCACCCCCAACCTGGTGGCCAACCCCGGCTTCGAGAACGGGCTCTCCGGCTGGACCTGCTCCGGCGGCTCCGGCGCGGTCGTCAGCAGTCCGGTCCACTCCGGCGCCGCCGCGCTCAAGGCCACGCCGACCGGCCCGGACAGCGCCCAGTGCAGCCAGACCGTCAGCGTGCAGCCCAACTCCCAGTACACGCTGAGCGCCTACGTCCAGGGCAGCTACGTCTACCTGGGCGCCACCGGCACCGGCGCCGGCAGCGACCCGTCCACCTGGACGCCGAGCAGTGCGTCGTACAGCCAGCTCAGCGTCGGCTTCACCACCGGGCCGAACACCACCTCGGTGACCGTCTACCTGCACGGCTGGTACGGGCAGCCCGCGTACTACGCGGACGACGTGTCGCTCACCGGCCCCGGCGGCAGCAGCCCCACACCGACCACCCCGCCGCCCACGACTCCTCCGCCGACCACTCCGCCTCCGACGACTCCTCCGCCCACCACTCCTCCGCCGACCACCCCGCCGCCGACCACCCCGGCGCCGGGCGACACCTGCCCCACGAAGCCCAGGCCGTCGGGCAAGGTCCTCCAGGGCTACTGGGAGAACTGGGACGGCGCCGCGAACGGCGTCCACCCCGGCATGGGCTGGGTCCCCATCACGGACAGCCGGATCGCCGCACACGGCTACAACGTCATCAACGCCGCCTTCCCGGTGATCCTCTCGGACGGCACCGTCCAGTGGCAGGACGGCATGGACGCCAACGTCAAGGTCTCGACCCCCGCCGAGATGTGCCAGGCCAAGGCGGCCGGGGCGACGATCCTGATGTCGATCGGCGGTGCCGCCGCAGGCATCGACCTGAGCTCCAGCACCGTCGCCGACCGGTTCGTGGCGACGGTCGTCCCGATCCTCAAGAAGTACAACTTCGACGGGATCGACATCGACATCGAGACCGGCCTGTCCGGAAGCGGCAGCATCGGCACGCTGTCCGCCTCCCAGGCCAACCTGATGCGCATCATCGACGGCGTACTGGCCCAGATGCCCGCGGGCTTCGGCCTGACGATGGCCCCCGAGACCGCGTACGTGACCGGCGGAAGCGTCACCTACGGCTCGATCTGGGGCGCCTACCTGCCGATCATCAAGAAGTACGCCGACAACGGGCAACTGTGGTGGCTGAACATGCAGTACTACAACGGCAGCATGTACGGCTGCTCCGGCGACTCCTACCAGGCCGGCACCGTGCAGGGCTTCACCGCGCAGACCACCTGCCTGAACAACGGCCTGACCATCCAGGGCACCACCGTCAAGGTGCCCTACGACAAGCAGGTGCCCGGCCTGCCGGCCCAGCCCGGTGCGGGCGGCGGCTACATGGACCCGGGCCTGGTCGGCCAGTCGTGGAACGCGTTCGGCGGTTCGCTGAAGGGGCTCATGACGTGGTCGCTCAACTGGGACGGCTCGAAGGGCTGGAGCTTCGGCGACAACGTGAGGTCCCTCCAAGGCCGTTGATCACCCGCTGATCACCCGCTGACGTCCCGCCGGCTTCCCGTGCACCGGTGCACGGG
>NZ_JBHWIR010000232.1:0-9829 GCF_042731835.1 Kitasatospora sp. NPDC059817
TACGGCCCAGTACGAGGACGCTTCGCCGGCACGCCCAGCCGGGCGCCCACCGCCGCGCGCTGATCCGACGCGAATTGTCAGACACGCCCTAGGCGGGGCCGGAGTCAGGTCAGAGCTTCTCGGCCTCGTGGACCTGGTGGAGGTGGATGAGGACGTCGTGGGCCCGCCCGAGGGCGACGGAGGGCAGCGGGTCCTTCGTGAACGTGGACCCGGCCTCGTAGACGGGTCGGGCGGTGTCCAGCCAGTCGCGGACCACGCGCGGGGCGGTGCGCAGGTCGACGTAGTAGTCCTGGCGGCGGACCTGGTCCAGGGTGTACTCGTTCATGCCGGGCGTGGCCGCGGGCACGGTGTTCTTCTCCCAGTCGGTGCCGAGGGCGGCGCCCATGGTGAGGAAGGAGCCCCGGTCGAAGGTGAACCCGATGTTCAGGTACTCCGGGCCGAGGGTGTCGCGCAGGATCGCGCCCTGCGTCTTGGGGTACATCTCGGGATCGCTGGCCAGGTAGCCGACGTGCCCGTTGTGGGCCGAGAGCAGCATCCGGTCGCCGGTGTGGCGCTGCCACCACGCGGTGTTGTCGGCCATGGCCTGGTCGCGGAGGACCTCCGCGGCGTTCACCGAGGCCTTGTCGGTGAGTTCGAAGGTGGCGAAGGCGAAGGTCTGGGCGATGATGCGGGCGTGCTGCACGGCCCAGTCGTACTCCTCGCCGCCGGCGCCCTTGGCGGCGGTGACCAGGTCCAGCGCCTGCTGCGCCTTGGCGGCGTTCTCCTTCCGCTCGGCCACCGGCCGGTTCATCAGGTAGGCGACGGTGTCGTCGAGCGGGCGCAGGCCCGCGTACAGCCCGTCGACGCGCGCCAGGGCCGCGGGGTCGGTCTTGCGCAGGTAGGCGTCGACCCGGGCGAAGACCTCCTCGCCGAGCTTGGGGGCGCCGACGTCGTCGCCCATGAAGTGGACCGGGCGCTCCGGGTGCTGGCGGTTGTACTCGCGCATCCAGCTGATCAGGTCCACGAACTCCTGGCGCTCCCACGGTGATTGGCCCAGCTCGTCCTTGACGATCTGCCGGGCGTCGCCCTTGCCGTCCTGGAGGTACTTGTCGATCTTCAGGCCCGCCGACCAGCTCATCTCCAGGGCGAAGGTGGTGAAGCCCTTCTCCTGGACCAGGTAGCGGAAGACCCGCTCCTTCATGGTGAAGAACTCGTGCGAGCCGTGCGTGGCCTCGCCGAGGCCCACCACCTTGGCGTCCCCGACCATCGCGCCGAGCGCCCGCAGGTCGCTGGTGCTGCCGCCGGGCTCGGTCGACCGCAGCGGGTGCGCGGACCGCTCCAACGCGCGGACCACCGTGCCCCGTTGGCCGTCCGCCGCAGGGGCGGCGGAGGCCACCGGGGCCAGCAGCGCGGTGCCGACGGCCGCCACCGTCACCGCGATCAGTCCGCGCCGGCCGATCCGCCGCTTGTTCGCCGTGGTCATGATCTCTCCTCAGTTTCCTTGTCCCGAAAGCTCGGTGAGATGATCATCGTTCGCGGCGAGGGTGCGGCGCGCTGGGGCCGACCGCCGGGTTCTTCGGGGGGATAACCCCCGACCTGCGTCGATGCGGGCTCCGCCCGGTGGGTCAGAGTGCCGCGGCGCGGTGCGTCGGGCGGCCGTCCAGGACGGTGAGCAGCACGGGGACGTCCGGCAGTTCGGTGGCGGGGGTGGTGAGCGGGTCGGCGGCCAAGGCGGTGAGGTCGGCGCGGTGCCCGACGGCGATCCGGCCGGCCTGCTGCTCCTCCCCGGCCGCGTGCGCGGCGTTGACGGTCATCGCCCGCAGCGCCTCCAGCGCGGTGAGCGCCTGCCCGGGGTGGTGCGGCGGCTGGGTCAGGTCGCGGCTCGGGCGGCGGTGGCGGGCGCCGGCCAGCACGCCGAGCGGCGGGTAGGGGGCGATCGGCCAGTCCGAGCCGAGCACGACGGTGGCGCCCGCGTCCCACAGGTCGCGGCAGCGCCAGGCGCGGTCGGCGCGCTCCTCGCCGAGGCGGCGGGACCAGTTGTCGGTGTGGTCGGCCCGGGTGAAGTCGCAGCAGTGGGTGGGCTGCATGGAGGCGGTCACGCCCAGCTCGGCGAAGCGCCGCACGACGGAGTCCGGGACGGTCTCGATGTGTTCGATCCGGTGCCGGACGGTTCGCGCCCCGGCGGCGGCCGTCCCCGGGGCCTGTGCCGAGGCCGCGGCCACGGCGTCGAGCGCGTGGCGGACGGCGGCGTCGCCGATGGCGTGGGTGGCGGTCGGCACGCCGGCGCGGTGCAGGTGCGCGATGACGCGGGTGTACTCCGCCGGGTCGGGCCAGAACGCGTGGGTGGACTCGCCGTGGCAGTCCGGGCGTTCCAGCCAGGCGGTGCCGTTGTCGATGGTGCCGTCCATGAACAGCTTGACGCCGTCGACCCGCCAGAGCCGGCCGCCCCGGTGCTGCTGCTCGACGAGGGCGCGCAGCCCGTCCGCGTCCACCCCGGGCTGGCACCAGGGGGCGACCCGCAGCCGCAGCGGCAGGTCGCCCGCCTCGTCGAGTTCGGTGTAGAGGTCGAGGCTGTCGCCGTTCGCGTCCATCGCGTGGCCGCCGGTGAGGCCGGCGGCGGCCATGGCGGCGAGCGCGGCGGCCAGGCGGGCGCGGCGTTCGGCCCGGGTGGGCTGCGGGGCGGCGCGTTCGACCAGTTCGCAGGCGGCGTCCTCCAGCAGCAGGCCGGTGGGGCGCCCGGTCGCGTCGCAGACCACCTCGGCGGCCTGGGCGAAGCTGCGCGGGCCGTCGACGCCGGCGAGTTCCAGGGCGCGCGGGCTGGCCAGCATGGAGTGGGCGTCGAAGAGTTGGAGCAGCGCCGGGACGCCGTCGAGGACGGGCGCGAGCGCGGCGGACTCCACCGGCCGGTCGCCGAAGACGTTCGGGTCCAGGCCCCAGGCGTGCAGCCAGGCGCCGGGGGCGAGGGTGCGGACCTCGGCGGCGAGGGCGGCGCGGACCCCGGCGAGGTCGGTGCAGCCGGAGAGGTCGAGGCCGTGGGTGAGTTCGGCGCCGGTGACCGGGTGCAGGTGCCCGTCGACCAGCCCGGGGGTGACGACGGCGCCCTTCAGGTCGATCACGGTGGTGGCGGCGTCGGCGAGCCGGCGGATCTCCCGGTCGTCGCCGAGGGCGGCGATCCGGCCGTCGGCGACGGCCAGGGCGGTCTGCGGGAGGGGGCCGCCGGTCGCCGGGTCGAGCAGGCGGGCGGACAGGAGGGCGAGGGAGGTGCGCACATCGGCTCCAACGGTGCTGCGGGGCGGGGGAGTTGTGGGGCGGAGGGGTCAGTCTTTCCAGGTGAGGGAGCCGTCGGGCAGGCCGAGTTCGCGTTCGGCGGTGGCCACGGCGAGCCGGGTGACGGCGGAAGGGTGGTCGCGCAGGCCGGTGTTGGCGTGGGCGGCGAGGCCGTCGATCACGACCAGGATCTGAAGGACCGTCACATCAACGTCCTCGGTGCGGAATTCACCCTGGGTGACGCCTGCCTCGATGACGCCGCCGAGTCGTCCGCGCCAGCCGGCCTGCTGCTCCAGGACCCGGTCGCGCAGGACGGGCCGGTAGCGGCTGAGGTGGCGGGCGTTGAGCCAGAGCCGGCTCATGTCGTCGTAGGCCGGCCCGGTGGCGCGGGCGAAGAACCGTGCGAGGTGGTGCAGTGGCGACCCGTCGTGCGGGTCGGCGGGCAGCAGCGTCTCCAGTTCGGCGGTGGCGGCGCTGCCGAAGGCCTCGGCGACGAGGTCCTCGACGGCGGGGAAGTAGTGGCTGATCAGACCGGGGCGGACGTCGAGCTGCTCGGCGATCCTGCGCAGCGTGATGCACTCCAGGCCCTCGGTGAGGGCGACGGCGGCGGCTGCCTCGACGATCTCCGCCCGCCGGTCGTCGGCGGATTTGCGGACCCGTTTGCGCTGAACGCTTGACGTCATGTGCCGGATGCTATTGAGTGTGCGACCAATAAGCAAGCAGGTGGGCACGACACCCCCACGGAGGGCCCCCAATGGCGTCCACGCTCCCGGACCACCCCCACCCCGACACCCGCGCCGCCGCGCCGCTCCAGCAGGAGCGGGCCGGCCGGGTCGAGGTCCACGGCATCGACCACATCCCCGAGACCGAACGGCGCGGCCGCGCCCGCGAACTCTTCCCCGTCTGGGCGGCGGCCAGCGTCAACTACCTCAACCTGGTCGTCGGCGGCGCCCTCGTCCTGGCCGGGCTCGACCTGCTCCAGGCGTTCGCGGTGGTCGTCGTCGGCAACCTGTTCTGGCTGGGCACCGGCCTGCTGGCGGTCTCCGGACCGGCCGCGGGCGCGCCCAGCGAGGTCATCACCCGCGCGATGTACGGCGTCCTCGGCAACCGCGTGAACAACGCCGTCACCGGCTGGATGATCTCCGTCTGCTACTTCGCGCTCAACCTCGCCGCGGCCGCCGTCGCCGCGTTCTCGCTCGCCGAGCAGGCCGGGATCACCCCGACCACCCCGATCAAGATCGCCATCGTGGTGGCCATCGTCGTGGTGACGCTCACCATCAGCGTCTACGGCCACGCCGCGATCCTCCGGCTCTACCTGCCGATCACCCTGGCGCTCGCCGCCGCCTTCGCCGTCGTCGGGTACGTGGTGCTCCGGCACGCCGACTTCGGCTACGCGCCCGCCGAACCGCTCTCCGGCACCCGCCTGTGGTCCGCCGTCCTGGCCGGCGTCACCCTGATCGCCTCCGGCCCGCTGTCCTACACCACCAGCGCCGACTTCTCCCGCTACCTGCCGCACACCACCTCCCCGCGCGCCGTCCTCGGCTGGACGGCCCTCGGCGGCTTCCTGCCCAGCGTCGCCGTCGGCGGCCTGGGCGTACTAGCCGCCAGCGCCGTCGACATGACGGACCCGCAGGCCGCCCTCCAGCGGATCCTGCCCGGCTGGTTCGACCCGGTCTTCCTGCTCGCCCTGGTCGTCGGCACGATCGCGGTCAACGCGCTCACCGCCTACAGCGCCGGCCTCGCCCTGCAAGCCGTCGGCATCCGGATCCGCCGCACGCTCAGCGTGCTCGTCGACGGCACCGTCGCCGTCTGCCTCACGCTGTACGCGCTGCTGGTCTCCAACTTCCTCGACACCGTCAGCAACGTGCTCCAGCTGACCGTCGTCCTGCTCGGCCCCAGCACCGCGATCTACGCCACCGACATCCTGCTGCGCCGCAACCGCTACGACGGCCGCGCGCTCACGGACGAGACCCCGGGCAGCCCCTTCTGGTACCGGGCGGGCGTCAACCCGGCCGGTGCGCTCGCCCTCGCGGCCGGGGTGGCCGGCGCCGCGCTGTGCGTGGACACCCTGTACACCGGGCCGGTGGCCGCGCTCGTCGGCGCGGACCTCGCGCTGCCGGTCGGCATGGTCGTCGCGGCGGCGGTGTACGCGGTGCTGATGCGCGGGAAGCTGAACCGCCGGGGCGCCTGAGCGCCTGAGCGCGGCCGTCCGACGGCCCCGTCGAACTGCCCTTCCTCCGAAGGGTGCTGAGGGCGACCGGCCGGGACGCTTCCGGGGACCGCCGGTTGAACGGGCCCCGGCAGCCGGACAGAACAACCGGAGGACAGCCCAGCAGGGCGTCAGTCAGTGGCAGAGCCACGACCACCAGGGACCCGGTTAGAACTATCAGTGTCAGTGGCGTCCGTTAGGGTGCGGACCGGCGGCCCGGCCACGCGGGCCGGCGCGAGGTGAGGGGGCGTCATGACGGACGGTACCGAAGGGGCGGGGGGCGAGGAGGGCATCCGGTGGCTCGCGGACGCCGGGCGCTCCGTCGACGGCGTCCTGTTCGCCCGGGGGATACCGCCGCAGGAGCTCGCCCGCCGGATGGGCGCCGATCCGGCCGCCGCGGCCGGGCCGCTCAGCGGCACCGAGGTGTGGGACCTCGACATCGAGGCGTTCCGCCCGAGCGACGACGGCGACGGCGTGATCCGGGTCGGCGAGTCCGGTGACTGGTCCTTCGCGGTCGAGTACGGCGACTCCACCGGCGGCGAACGGCTCACCGAGATAGCGCGCGACGGGGTCGAGGTGGTCCACTTCCGCCCGATGCCGGACCACCCGCCGGCGCTGCTCGACTACGCCCGCGACGGCGCCGTGCTGTGCGGGTTCGGCCTCGCCGAGGAGCGCTGGCGCTGGGGCCGGGAGCCCGACCTGCTGGTCCCCGAGCTGGTCGCCGCAGGCGTCCTGGAGCCCGACGGGATCACCCGCGGTCCCGGGGGCGAGCCGCCCGCGGCCGTCCGCCGCCGCACCCTCGGCGCGGTCGGGCGGCGGTTCGGGCTGAGCCTGCCCCGGGCCGTCCTCGGCGAACTGCGGCTGCCGACGTACGCGGTGCGGGGCAGGCCGGGGATGGATCCGCCGGGTCGTTGAGCCGGGGCCGGCCCCGGGCCCGCCCCGGCCGCGCGCTGGACGTTTTGGACGCCCCGGACGCGTGTTCAGCCGGAGCGTGGCCCGGTCCGGGCGGCCCGGGCCTCCAGGTAGCGCCGCTCGGCGAGGCTGGCGGTGGCCTTCGCGGCGCGCCGGTAGTGCTCGTGGGCGCCGGCCGGGTCGCCGGCCTTCTCCAGCAGGTGCGCCCGGACGGACAGCAGCCGGTGGTGCCCGGCCATCCGCCCGTCACCGTCCAGGGCGGACAGCAGGGCCAGCCCGGCGGCCGGGCCGTCGGTCTCGGCGAGCGCGATCGCCCGGTTGAGGGTGACCATCGGGTTGGGCGCGATCCGTTCCAGGATCAGGTAGAGGGCGTGCACCTGGGGCCAGTCGGTCTCCTCGGCGGTGGCCGCGTCGGCGTGCGTGGCCGCGATGGCGGCCTGCAACTGGTAGGGCCCCAGGGTCGGGCCGGCCAACGCCGCCTCGGCCAGTCCGACGCCCTCGTCGATCAGCGCCCGGTCCCAGGCCTTGCGGTCCTGCTCGTCCAGCGGCACCAGGTCGCCGGCCGGGGTGGTCCGGGCCTCCCGGCGGGCGTGGGTCAGCAGCATCAGTGCGAGCAGCCCGGTCACCTCGTCGTCCCCGGGCAGCTGCGCGTGCACCGTCCTGGTCAACCGGATCGCCTCGCGCGCGAGGTCGGGGCGGTGCAACTCCGGCCCGGAGGTGGCGGTGTAGCCCTCGTTGAAGATCAGGTAGAGCACGTGCAGCACGACCCGCAGCCGTTCCTCGCGCTCCGCGCCGTCCGGCAGGGCGAACGAGCTGCCGGCGGCCCTGATGCGCTGCTTGGCCCGGCTGATCCTGGCCGCCATGGTGGCCTCCGGCACCAGGAACGCGCGGGCGATCTCGGCGGTGGTCAGACCGCCGACCGCCCGCAGCGTCAGGGCGGTCCGGGAGGCCGCGGTGAGCGTCGGATGGCAGCACAGGAACAGCAGGACGAGCGTGTCGTCGGTGTCCGGCACCTCCGGCGGCACCACCTCGGCGGCCGTCGCCGACTCCCGTTCGCGGCGCGCGCGGTCGCGGCGCAACTGGTCGATGAGCCGCCGGGCCGCGACGGTCACCAGCCAGCCGTGCGGATTGTCCGGCATCCCCTCGGACGGCCACTGCACGGTGGCGGCGAGAACGGCCTCCTGGACGGCGTCCTCGCACCCTTCGAACCGGCCGTACCGGCGAACCAAGGTGCCGAGGACCTGCGGCGTGAGCGCACGTAGCAGGTCCTCGAAGTCCGGTGCTGTCATGCCTCCAAGTGTCCGTCGGCGAACATCACCTGCCGCACCTCGACCCCCAGGCCCTCGATCGCGGTGTCCGGGATCAGCGCCGCCAGCGCGATCGCCCGCTCCTTGTCCTCGCAATCGATCAGGTAGAAGCCGCCCAGGTACTCCTTGGCCTCCAGGAACGGGCCGTCGGTCACCACCGGCTGGCCGTTGCGCACGGTCACCACGGCGGCCTGGGTCGGATCGACCAGTGCCTGGGTGGTGATCAGCTCCCCGGACGCCTTCAGCGCCTCGATGAACTCGCCGTGGCCGTGGCCGATCGCCGCCTTCTCCTCGTCGGTCAGCGCGTCCATCACGGCCGGGTTGATGTGCAGGCTGATCAGGAACTTCATCTCGTGCTCCTCGTGGTTCGCGGGCCCGGCTGGGCTCCTCGACCGGTGGTCGGAGCCGTCGCCGCGGTCTTGACGTCCTCCGCCGGACGTTCGGAGGAATCTTCGCGGCCGCAGCGCCACCTCGCACATCGCCCGCATCGGGAGGGCCGGGGGCCGGGGACCCCGCCCCGCCGTCACCCGGGAGTGTGATGGTCACGTCACATCGGGCGCCGCTACTGTGACCCGGTGGCGGAGCGTCACATGGAGCGGGTGGGCCGTCCCGGCCCGGTCCCGTCGGGAGGGGCAGTCATGAAAAGCACTCGTCGTGTGTTCGGATCGGTGCTCGCGGCCGCCGCCCTGGCCGCCTGCGCCCCGTCGACGTCGCCCGCCGCGGCCTCGATCGCCGCGCCGGCCGCCTCGGGGTCCGAGGGAGCGAGGGGAGCCGCGCCGGCCGCGGTGGCGAGCGGGAAGACGGCCTGGACCGGCCAGTTCCGCGGTTACGGGACGGACCAGTGGAAGCACGCCTGGGGCGCGGCCGACCAGGGGACGTGGGGCGGTTCGGACTTGAGCGCGGTCGACGACGCGGCCGCTCCCGGGGGCGGTTCGGCGCTCCAGGTCGTCTACGGGGCCGGGTCCTCCTCCAACCAGTGCGCCGACTGCCCGATCCCGGGCGGCGGCCAGTTCTACACGGATCTGACCAGCCTGGGCCTGTCCGCCCTGGCCCAGGGCAACACGCTGGACCTGAAGTACTCCCTCAAGTTCCCGGCCGGCCGGGACTGGGGCAAGGCGGGGAAGCTGCCCGGACTGTACGGCGGCAGGATCGGCGAGGAGTCGGGCGGCAACCACGGCGCAGGCTGGTCGACGCGCTACATGTGGCGCGGCGCCAAGGGCGTGCCGGACAACGGCGAGGTCTACCTCTACACCCCGACCAACTCCGGCCCGACCGGCTACGGGGTGGACGAGGGGCTCGGCGACTGGCGGTTCCAGGCCGACGGCGCGTGGCACAGCGTCGAGCAGCTGGTCGACCGCGGCACCGGGGACGTCACCGTCTGGTACGACGGCCGCCAGGTCTACGCGGCGCGCGGGGTGGCCTCGGGCATCGGCGGGATCCCCTTCGGCGGCGTGTTCTTCTCCACCTTCTACGGCGGCCACGACACCAGTTGGGGCCCGGCGAGTACCCAGCGTGCCTACTTCGCGGACTTCTCGCTGTCCTCCGGCGTCCAGCACTGACCCGTCAGCCGACTGTCACCGTCACGGTGAAGGCCCGCTGGCCGGGCGGGCAGGCCAGTGCCTCGCCGCAGGTGGTGCGGTGGGCGGAGAGACGGGCCGTGCCGGGGGAGGCGGCGAGGAAGCCGGCGGTGACCTGGCCGCAGCCGCCGCCCGGCCGGCAGGAGGGGGCGGGGGTGGTCGCGGTGGCGGTCGGACGCAGCGTCCGCGGGCTGTCGCCGGCGGCCGGGGACCAGTAGGTGCTGTGCAGCTCGACCCGGATGACGGTGCCGGGTGCCACCCGCACGGTCGTGCCGTCGGCGTGCTCGTCGAGCACCAGGGCGGGCGGGCCCGGCGCGGCGGGGCCGGTGTTCGACGAGCAGCCGGCCGCCAGGGCGAGCAGGGCGGCTGCCGCGATCGTTCGCACCGTCACGGCTCTCCTCCTTCACAGGGCGCGATGTTGTCGGGGCGCGGTGTCCTTGGGGCGCAGTGTCCTTGGGACGTGGTGCCGCCGGGGGGGGGGGGGGGGGGGCCCCCCCCCCCCCGGCGGGGGGGGGGGGGGGGGGGCGCGCGCACGGGCCCCCCCCCCAGGGGGGGGGGTGTTTGGGGGTGGCGCGGGG
>NZ_JBHWIR010000233.1:0-9681 GCF_042731835.1 Kitasatospora sp. NPDC059817
GGGGTGGGGCGGGGGGGGCGGCGGGGGGGGGGGCGCGCGCGCGCGGGGGGGGTGGGGGGGGGGGGGGGCGGGCGCGCCCCGCGCCCCCCCCCCCCCCCCTCGACCGGTCAGACCATCACGTGGCCGGGGGCCGACGGCCGCAGGGCACCACGCGAGGAGCCGCGATGGGGCCGCGATGAGGCCAGGTGGCCGACACCCAGCGGTCGCAAGGGGTTCGGGTCCGGATGGCGGCCCGAGCCAACCCATGTCACGTTACTCAAAGTGTTCACAAAAACACCTCGCGTTATCTCGATACTGCGGCGTGGCGCCTTGCGGTGACCACGCCCGACTGGAACGGAGACGGTATGGCAGGGATCAGACGCGGCCGGTCGCGCGGCAGGCTCGCCGCGGCGATCGGACTGGCGGTCATCGGCGTGACGGCGGGTTGGGGAGGAGGTTCGGCACAAGCCTTCCCGGCGCACGCCTTCCCGGCGCACGCCTTCCCGGCGCAGGAGACGGCATCCGTCAGACCTGCCGTCGCCTCACCTGCGGACGGCACGGACGGCGCGGACCGCGCGAACGGTGCGAACGGCGCAGACGGAAAGTCAGGCCCCCGGGCGCTGACCTGTCCGCCGGTCCCGGTGTGGGCGAACACCGGCGGTGGCGGTGACCAGCTGTACTCGTACAGCCCGACCGGTACGCAGCTGTCCGACGTGCCGCTGGTGCGGGATTACGGGGACATCGCGTGGAGTGCGGACGGCACAACGCTGTACGGGGTGTCCTGGCACGAGAGCCCGGCGACGCTGTACACGATCAACCCGGCCACGGGTGCGGAGACGAGTTCGGTGGTGATCACCGGTCCGGCCGCGGTCGACGGATTCGACTTCAACGCGCTGAGCTCCCGGCCCGACGGGACCCTGTTCATCGGGTCGTTCTTCTCGAACCTGATCTGGACGCTCAACCCGACCACCGGGGTGAGCACGCTGTTCCCCGTCGCCTACCCCGCCACGCTCGTCTCCTCGGGCGACTTCATCACCCTGCCCGACGGTGACGTCCTCGGGGCGGCGTTCGATTCGTTCTTCCAGAACCCGACCTACTACTTCCGCATCCACCCGGACAACACGATCACCGAGATCGGCAACGTGCCGGGCTCCACGTACGGTCTGGCCCAGTCCGGCGGCAACGTCTACGTCTTCCGCGCGAACGGCACCATCGAGACCCTGAACTCGATCCCGGCCGGTCCCTCGACCGCGGTGATCCCCACCACCGTCGTCGTCAACACGGGTCACCCCTTCTACGGCGCCTCCTCCACCCAGGACAGCGGGAACTGCAACCTTCCGGCCGGCACCTCCTACACCGTCGCCAAGTCGGTCTCCCCGACCGGCCCGGTGAACGAGGGCGACACCCTGACCTACACCGAGACCGTCACCAACACCGGCACCAACCCGGCCACCTTCGCGGGTTTCAGTGACAACCTCTCGGCCGTGCTGACGGACGGCACGCTGGTGCCCGGCTCCGTCACCGCCAGCTCCGGAACGGCCGCCGTCACCGGGAACACCCTGACCTGGTCGGGCACACTGACCGCGCCGCCCGCCGCCGGGTCCACCGTGACCGTGAAGTACCAGGTGACGGTCAACAGCCCCGACACCGGCAACTACGCGCTGACCAACAACGTCGCGCCCACCATCGCGGGCGGCACCTGCGCGACCGCGACGGGCTGCACCACCACCGTGCTGGTCAACGTCCCCACCCCCACGATCGACAAGTCCGCGGCGGAGAGCTCGTTCGTCGCGAGGCAGACGATCCACTACACCTACGCCGTCACCAACAACGCCGGTGTGCCGCTGACGAACATCGCGGTCACCGACACCGGCCCCGGCACCCCGACGGTCACCTGCCCGCCCGGCCCGCTCGCGGCCGGCGCCACGGAGAAATGCACCGCCACCTACACCGCGACCGCCGCGGACGCGGCGGCGGGCACGATCACCGACACGGCGAACCTCACCGCCACCGTCGGCACCCAGACGGTGACCTCGACCAGCAACCAGGTCGTCGTGCCGCTGCGGGCGCTGACCATCACGAAGTCCGCCGTCCAGCCGAACTTCCAGGCCCCGGGCGAGACGCTCAACTACACGTACACCGTCACCAACACCGGCCAGGTCGCGCTGACCGGCGTGACGGTGACCGACCTGACGCCCGGCGTCACCGTCTCGGGCTGCGGAACCAACCAGCTCGCGCCCGGCCAGTCCACCACCTGCCAGGCCACCTACGTCACGACGGCGGCGGACGTCGCCGCCCAGAACGTGCCCGACCAGGGCCAGGTCACCGGCACCGACCCGGGCGGCCAGAGCGTCACCACGACCAGCAACAAGGTGAACACCCCGCTGGTCGCGATCACCGTGGTGAAGAAGGCCGCCGAGGCGCAGTACACCGCCGCCGGCCAGACCATCCACTACACGTACACGGTCACCAACACCGGCGCCCAGCCGCTGACCAACATCGGCGTGGTGGACAACGGCCCCGGCACCCCGACCGTCACCTGCCCCACCGGCCCGCTCGCGCCGGGCGTCTCCGAGAACTGCACCGCGACCTACGTCACCACCGACGCCGACGTCGCCGCGGGCAAGGTCGTCGACACCGCCCAGGTGACCGGGACCGCCCCCGGAGGCCGGACCGTCACCTCGACCAGCAACAAGGTGACCGTGCCCTTCGCCGGCCTGAAGATCGTCAAGGCCGTCCAGGAGACCTCGTTCTCCGCCGCCGGCCAGGCCCTGCACTACACCTTCACCGTCACCAACACCGGTGATGTGGCGCTGAGTTCGCTCGCCGTGACGGACTCCGGTCCGGGCACCCCGGCCGTCTCCTGCCCGGTGACCACCCTGGCCCCGGGCGCGTCCACGACCTGCACCGCGACCTACTCCACCGCCGACGCCGACGTGCAGGCCGGGAAGATCACCGACACCGCGACCGTCACCGGCACCACCCCCGACGGCACCCCGGTGACCGCGACCAGCAACACCGTGACCATCGTGGCCTGCACCCCCTGCGAGGACCAGGACCACGGCGGCTGCGACGGCAACAACTCCGGTGGCCACGGCGGCTGGGGCGACCACCACCCCGGCCCCGGCCAGTGGGACAACCACCCCGACGGCACCACCCCCGGTGACGCGTCGGCCGCCGAACACCCCGCCGGCACCCACCCCGCGCCCGTTCCCCCGCGCGACACCGCCGCGCAGGCACCCGCCCTGATGCTCGCGAACGCCGGATCCCCGGTGGCCATGGCCGGCCTCGGCGGCGGCGCGCTGCTGGGCCTCGGCTAGCTCATCGCCGCCTTCGCCTCGGCCCGCCTGCGCCAGGACCGCTCCGGAGAGTGACCACCCTCCACCATCCGGACCGGCCCCGGCGACGCACGCAACGCACGCGACGCACACGCCGGGCGTAGCGGCCGGGAGGGCAGGGTGCGCCACCACTGGTGGCGCACTCTGCCTGCTTTCTCGGCCGGACAGGCCTAGCCGAGGACGGCGTCCACGGCGGCCGCCAGCGCCTCGCGCACCGCCGCGGGGGCGGTGAAGCGGCTCTGGTTCATCGCGCCGTGCCGCAGGATCAGCAGGGTGTCGGCCGCCCGGTCGGGGTCGGGGTGGCCGGTGGCGGCGAGCAGGCCGGCCAGCAGGGCGCGGAACCAGTCCATGTGCTCCTGGATCGCGCGGCTGACCGGGTGGTCGGGGTCGGGGTAGTCGGCGGCGGCGTTGATGAACGGGCAGCCGCGGAAGCCGGGGGCGCAGAACTCGTCGGCGATGCCCGTGAACAGGGCCGTCACGGCCTCGCGCGGAGGAAGGTCCGCCACCGCGGCGGCGGCCGCGCGGAAGAGCCGGTCGTGCTCGTGGACGTAGGCGAGCACGACGTCGTCCTTGGACGGGAAGTGCCGGTAGAAGGTCGCGTTGGCGACCGCCGACTCGCGGATCAGCTGGTCGATGCCCACCCCGCGCACGCCCTGGGCGTAGAAGAGCCGCATCGCCGCGGCCAGGATGCGAGCGCGCGGTGGCGCGGAATCTCTCGTCGTCATGGCTTGACGCTAACAGAAGGATCGTTCTACCTTGGAGGAGTAGAGAGAACGCTCCTTCTACTTCTTGGATCGGACGACCGCGCCCCGACCGGGCCCAAACCGGGCCCAAACCGGGCCCCGACCGGCCGCCGATCCGATCCCCAGCCCTCACGCACCAGGAGAGACCCCGCCATGCCCAGCAACCGCACCCCGGTCATGTTCATCCACGGCCTCTGGCTGCACTCCACGAGCTGGCAGGGCTGGGCCGACCGGTTCCGCGACGCCGGCTACGAGCCGATCCTCCCCGAATGGCCCGGCGTCCCCGCCACCGTCGCCCAGGCCCGCAGGAACCCCGACCCCCAGGGCGGAATCGGCCTCGCCGAGATCTCCGCCCACCACGCCCGGATCATCCGCGACCTCGACACCCCGCCCGTCCTCGTCGGCCACTCCGTCGGCGGCTTCATCGCCCAGCACCTCCTCGGCCAGAACCTCGCCCGGGCAGCCGTCGCGATCTGCCCCGGCCAGATCAAGGGCGTCAAGGCCGTCGGACCCGCCCAGGCCAAGTCGGCCTTCGCGTTCCTGCGCAACCCCGGCAACACCAAGCGCGCCGTCTCGCTCGACCCCGAGCAGTTCCGCTACGCGTTCGCCAACGCCGTCCCCCAGCAGGAATCCGACGCACTCTTCGACGAGTGGACCATCCCCAGCCCCGCCCGCCCGCTCTTCCAGCTCGCCCTTAGCAACTTCGCCCCCCACTCCCCCGCCAAGGTCGACACCCGCAACCAGGACCGCGGACCGCTCCTCCTCCTGTCCGGCAAGCTCGACCACACCGTGCCCGACGTGCTGACCCGCTCCACCCACAAGCAGTACCGCAAGTCCTCGGCCGTCACCGACTACCACCGCTTCGACGACCGCGGCCACTCCCTCACCGTCGACCACGGCTGGACCGAACTCGCCGACCACTCCCTCACCTGGCTCGACCGGCGCCACATCGGCTGAGCAGACGGCACCGCCCGGCCCCGGCTCCCCGGCCCGCCGCCCGAGAGGTGCGGGCGGCGGGCTCGAACGGCAGCCCACAGGTCAGCGGCGGCCGATGATCTTGGAGAACGTCGCGAGCGAGACGGTACCGGTCTTCTTGGCGGCATCACCGACGATGCCCCAACTGCCGATGCTCTGACCGTAGTTGGCGGTCAGCGCGGCCCCGCTCGCGCCCTCCTTCGCCTGGGACATGTCGGTGCCGGTGGACATCTCGACGACCAGCGGGACCTGGGTGGAGAGGTTGACCGAGCCCTGGAGGACCTTGCCGGCAAGCTTGCCCGCCTTCTCGGAGGCGCCGACGACCTTGGCGCCCTTGGTGCCGATGTAGTTGAACACCTTGGTCGCGTCGGAGGCTCCGGAGCCGCCGGTCTCGGCGAGGAAGGTGAGCCCGGCCCGGCGGACGCCGACGCTGGCCTTGTAGGAGGCCTTGGCGCCGGTGCCGATCGTCTTGACGATGGCCTTGCCCGCCTTGAGGCTCTTGGCGACCGCGCCGACACCGGGCAGGGCGGCGAGCGCGTCCGCGCCCAGGCCGACGATCGTGGCCGCGTCCCAGTCACCCTTGATCGCGGCGTCCACGGTGTGGGCGCCGAGCGCGGCGATGGCGGTGACGGCGGCGACCGGGCCCGCGATCGGCGTGAGGACCGGGATGAGGGCCAGGACGCCGGCGACGGCGGACACGATGCCCAGGATGTCCCCGAAGACGGCCCAGAAGCTGCTGCCCTGCTCCTCGGCCGCCTTGCGGGCGGCCTCGGCCTTCAGGTACTCGAACTCCTGACCACGGGTCTGGATGACCCGGGTGAACTCGCGGTCGGTGAGCAGACACTGGAGCTGGAGTTCGGCCTGGAGGGCCAGCGCCATGTCGATCAGGTCGTACAGGCGGCCGTCGGCGATCCACTCGCGCGGGTACCCGTTGTCCTTGAACCGCCAGAAGGAACCCGCGAAGGCAGGACCGCCCATGGCCAGGGACGGAACGGACCCGAGGTTGTGGGCAACCACGGGGTGTGCGTAGGAGATCACGCCCGACACCACATACGCGGCGTCGCCCCTCTGGCCCCCTCTCATCATCGCATCCGCGACCCTCTTGCCTATGGCCTGCCGCTCCTCTTCTGTCATGCCGGGCTTCCCCAACCACGGTGGGGTCGTTACCAGCGCATCGTTCTCCCACGTCTCGGGCAGCCAATCGCGCGACAGCCTCTCCTGCGGCTTCGCGGCGCTCTGCGGGTTCGCGGCGATCCAGGCGGCGAGCGCGCGGCTGGTCTCCAGAGGCAGGAACCCCTGGAACTCGCGGTCCTGGGCCGCGATGGCCGGATCGGAGTCCACGTAGTCGAAGTACTCTTCGTCGAGGCGGCTGAGCGCGGCGAGGACCTGGTCGCGCTGAAACACGAACATGCGCAGCAGCTGGTCGATCTTGTAATGGTCCTCCGCGGTGAGGGCCTTCGGGTCCCACTTCCAGAGGGTCATGGCGAGATCCGGGTTCCGGGTGTAGAGGCCCAGCTCGCTGTGGACGGCCCCGACGATCCTGTCCTTGCCCGGGTCGAAGCCCAGGTACGGCAGTTCGCGGCGGAGCTCGTAGTCGATGTCCATGGTTCTGCTCCCCTGGTCAGGCCGCGGTGGCGGTGTCGAAGGTGATCGTGCGGCAGACCTCGGCGAGGATCTCCACGCAGGAGTCCCACTCGGGGAGGTTCTCCGTGGCGATCGCGAAGTCGGCCATCGCCAGCCGCCCCGGGATCGGCACGAACACGTGCAACTGACGGACCACGGTCGGGCCGCCGCCGTCGCCAAGCAGGTTCACCGGGCGCTCGACCTTGCGCTCCTCGGTGAGCAGCACCGCGGGGCCGGCTTCGAGCCGGACGACGCCGACCTCGGCGTCCGGGTAGATGGCGCCCATGGTGCGCGCCAGGCGGTGGACGGTCTGCTCGTTGGACAGCTCGCTGGGGCGGGCGGTGACGGTCAGGATCGCCGAGGCCAGCTTCTCCTCGGGCTTCTCCTTCGTCGGCCCGTACAGCAGCGTGCCCGCGTAGACGGCGCCGGCGGCGGACAGCAGCTCGTACATCGTCTGCTGGGTCAGGACGGCTGCCCCTATCTCCTCGTCCGACGGCTTCGGGTCGACCATGTTCAGCCGCTCGATCAGCCGGTTGGTGTTCACCTCCGCCGACACGGAGAAGTCGAGGTCAGTGAACGCCTCCGGGACTTGGAAGCTGATCGGCAGGTCGATCGTGGCGTCGGGCACAGGTGCGCTCCTCACAGGCGGGACACGGATGCGGCCCGCCGCACGACGCGGCAGGACCGCCCGCCATGATCGACGGCCCGGCGGAACCACCGACCCCACCGCCACCCCCGGCACGCGACCGCTGGCGCGAACCGATCCGCCTTACGTCCCACCTGGACCGAATTGCCCACCCGAACACACGTCTCACCCGTAACCGGAACGGCCTGATCCACCGTCACCCACATGGCCCAAGCGGCCCATTGCACGGCACGGCGCCGCCGGGAACGTCCGCGAAGCGGAACGCCGCGCCGACCGGGGAGGTCGTGCGCGGCGTTCGCCGGGAGAGTCGAGAGAGTCGAGAGAGTCGAGAGAGTGCGGCGGTGGGTCACACCGCGCCGAGGCGGCTCGGGGCTCCCGGGGCGGGCTTCAGGTAGCGGACGGCGGCTGCTGCCGTCAGGGCGATCAGGGTGACGGTGAGGAGGTACTGGCAGAGCAGGCCGAGATCGCCGAGCTGGTTGTCGTACCAGGTGAAGAACGCGTTGCCGGCGAGGCCGAGACTGAGGACCGGCGGGAGGACGGCCAGTGCGGTCGCGGCCGGTAGCAGCCGGCCCCAGCGGAGGGATGCGAGCGAGAGCAGGGCCAGCGGGATGCAGGCCCCCATCAACGTCAGCACGGGCTGGGGAAGTACGGGGAGGGCGCTCTCGTGAAGAAGTGCGCCGAGGCGGCCCAGGTTGGACAGCAGGAGGCTCGCGACCAGCACCATGGCGGGCGGGACGGCGGCGCGCGGTCGGCGGGCGATCGTGCTCTCCAGCAGGTCGCCGGGGGCGGCGAAGAGCAGCAGGGACCACAACACGTTCGCGCCGGACGACATGATCAGGAGGGTGTAGTCCGGCGGAAAGCCCGGCACCACGGTCCATATCTCATGCTGCTGGACGAAGCACTGGGCGATGGCGGCCACTCCGGCCAGGGCGGCCAGGGTCCGGACGGTGGTCCACCGGCGGAACAGCAGGGCTACCACGACCAGCAACCAGAGCACCTGATTGACATCCTCCCCGCCCTAAAGGACGGGGATTCCTAGCTCACTTCGCCTGGCCGTCAGCGACGGGCAGGGCTTACAAGATCAGCACTAGCCGGGTCGAGACCAGCCCGGACGAGCATCACCCGAGCGGAGTTCTTGTCCCTGGGAGAGGAGACTCCGCACGCGGTGCACGTATACGTTCTCTCGGAAAGCGGAAGGCGGTGCTTGGCTCTCGCACCGCAGTGCGCGCAGTCCATGGTGGTGTGCGCAGGGTCGACCAGGTGCACGGACCTGCCGTGCTTGCGGCCCATCTCGATCAGGGCGCGCTTGGTCGCCCCGATCGCGGCGTCGGCGGCCTTCCCGGCCATGGTGGTCCTGGCGAGGAACTTCGGCCGGAAGTCCTCGACGGCTATCGCGTCGTGGTCGCGGACGACCTGCTTGGCCCACTTGCGGCCGGTGTCCTGCCGCTGCCGGGCCACCTTCCTGGAGACCTTCGCGGCCTGCCGCCGGGCCTCGCGGTAGCCCTTCGTCTGCGCCTTCCCCTTCGGGGCCCGGCGGCGCGCCATCTGCCGCTGGTACTTCGCCAGACGCTGGGCGGCCGTCCTGCCGTGCTCCGCGTGCGGGAGGTCATGCGCGTCGGACGTGGTGGTGGCGGTCTCCCTCACGCCCCAGTCGATCCCGATGACCGCACCGGTCTCCGGCAGCGGCCGGACCTCGGCGGCCACGACGAACGAGGCGTACCAGTGCCCGACCGCGTCCTGGTACACGCGCACACTCGACGGGACACACGGCAGGTCACGCGACCACACCACCGTCAGCACGATGCCGCCCGCGAGGTGCAGCCGGCCGTCCTTGAGCCGGAACCCGCGCTGCGTGTAGTTCAGCGACGGCCGGGAGTCCTTGAGTCTCTTGTGCCGGGGCATCCCGGCGCGCTGCTTGACCGGCAGCTTCGCCTTGACGTCCTTGAGCGCCTTGGCGCGGGACCTGGCGAAGTCGCGGATGGTCTGCTGCTGCGGAACGGACGCGCCCTCGCGCAGCCAGCTCATCGACTGCCGGGCCCCGGTCAGCATCTTGTCGAGCTGTGCGGGGCCGCACGTGGTCTTCTCCGCGGCGGTCGCCTTGTTGTGCTTGTGGACCTTGCGGGACATCGCCACGGATTCGTTCCACACCCAGCGGCACTTCCCCCACTCCGCTTCGAGCAGTGCGAGGGCGGTGGCCGACACACGGAGCCGGTAGGTGTACCGGGCGTACCCGGCCTCACCGGCCGTCGCTGTCGTCATCATGAGCCGCAACCTAACAGCCCCCACCGACACTGATAGTTCTAACCGGGTCCCTGGTGGTCGTGGCTCTGCCACTGACTGACGCCCTGCTGGGCTGTCCTCCGGTTGTTCTGTCCGG
>NZ_JBHWIR010000234.1:0-9379 GCF_042731835.1 Kitasatospora sp. NPDC059817
CCCCGGGCGCTGCTGCGCGCCCGGGGCCCGGCGGCGTTGTGCGGACGGCGGTTTCGAGGACACGCCCTACGGGCCGAGGGTGAAGCCGATCACGGCGCCGCCGCCGTCCCGGTTGGCGGCGAAGGCCTCGCCGCCGTGCGAGCCGGCCACCTCGTGCACGATGGCCAGGCCCAGCCCCGAACCGGGCAGGCTGCGCGCGGCGGTGGCCCGGTAGAAGCGGTCGAAGACCCGGGAGAGGTCGGCCTCGTCGATCCCCGGCCCGCCGTCGCGCACCTCGACCCGGCGGCCGCGCACCACCACCTCGATCGGGGCCGTCCCGGCCGGGTCGAACTTGGCGGCGTTGTCCAGCAGGTTGCCCACCGCCCGGGCCAGCGCGTCCGGGCGGGCCGTGACCACCGTGTCGTCGGCGTCCACGGTGATCTCCCGGCCGCTGCGCCGCCGGGCCTGTGCGGCGGCTTCGCGCACCAGCTCGGCCAGCACCAGTTCGGTCGGTTCCTCGTCGGCCTTCCGGTCCGCGGCGAGCGCCACCAGCTCCTCCACCAGCAGCGTCAACTCCCGTGCCTCCTCGGCCAGATCGGCCATCAGTGCTTCCTGTTCGGCGGGCGGCAGGCGGTCCAGGCTGGGCAGGACCGAGAGGTTGGTGCGCAGGCTGGTCAGCGGGGTGCGCAGCTCGTGCCCGGCGTCCTGGACGAGTCGGCGCTGGTTCTCCTTCGCCGTGGCGAGCCGGCCCAGCATCCGGTCGAAGGCCCGGCCGAGCCGGCCGACCTCGTCCGTCCCGGCGGCCGGCACCGGAACGTCCAACCGTCCGCTGGCGGCGACGAGTTCGGCCGCGTCGGTGAGCCGGACCAGCCGGCCGGTGATCCGCCGGGCGAGCAGCCAGCCGGCCCCGCCCGCGAGCACCGCGACCACCGCCACCGACACCCCGGTACGGATCCGCAGCGTCGCCAACAGGTGCTCGGTGGGGCTCAGTTGCTGGGCGATCTGGACCGCGCCGCGGCCGCCGCCGAGCGAGACCACGGCCACCCGGTAGGTGTCGCCGTGCACGGGCCGAAGTCCGGACGAGGTCCGGCCGGGGGCGTCGGAGCGGGCGAGGGAGCGGTCCTCCGGGGTCGGCCGGAGGTCGATCCGGGCGGTGCCGGGCAGCACCTCCCCGTCGGGGCCGAGGGACTGCGAGGTGACCCGGATCGGGCGCAGCAGATCCTCGCTCAGGCCGCTCGTGCCGTTGAAGTCGCCGGGGAACAGCATCTCCCGGCCGACCTGCTGGTGCACCGCCTGGACGGCCGCGGTGAAGTCGGCGGCCTCGTCGTCCCGGATCAGCCGGGCGGCGGAGCGGTAGCCGAGCGCGCCGATCAGCACCGCGACCAGGGCGGCCATCGCGGCGAAGGCGAGCGAGACGGTGGTGCGCAGCCCCGGGCGCGGCCACAGCAGCCGCGGCCGGCCACGGCCGGTCACGACTCGCGCAGCGTGTAGCCGACGCCGCGGACGGTGTGGATCAGCGGTGTCAGGCCGGGCCGGTCCAGCTTGCGGCGCAGGTAGCCGATGAACACCGCGAGGTTCTTCGAGCCGGGGCCGAAGTCGTAGCCCCAGATCTGCTCGTACACCGTGGCCTGGTCGAGCACCGAGCCCGCGTGCCGGGTCAGCAGCTCCAGCAGGTCGAACTCGGTCCGGGAGAGCTCCAGCTCCTGCCCGGCCCGCCAGGCCCGCCGGGCGTGCGGCTCGACCCGCAGGTCGGCCACCGCGAGGACGCCGCCGCCGACGGGTTCGGGCGGGCTGCGGCGCAGCAGGGCGCGCAGGCGGGCGAACAGCTCGTCCACGTCGAAGGGCTTGACCAGGTAGTCGTCGGCCCCGGCGTCGAGCCCGGCGATCCGGTCCGGGACCTCGACCCGGGCGGTGAGCATCAGGACCGGGGTGCGGTCGCCGTCGGCGCGCAGGCGGCGGCAGACCTCCAGGCCGTCCGGGCCGGGCATCATCACGTCCAGCACCAGCAGGTTCGGGCGCTGCTCCGTGAGGGCGGCCAGGGTCTGCGCGCCGTCCGCGGCGGTGCTCACCCGGTAGCCCTCCAGCTGGAGGGCGCGGGTGAGGGAGTCGCGGATGGCCCGGTCGTCCTCGGCGATCAGCACGGTGTGGGTCATGGCCCCGATTCTCCCCGGCGCGCCCGCGGCGGCGTCCGGCGGGTCCGGGCGACGGCCTCCGCCGGGTCCCCGGGTCCGCGGGTCCGGGCCCGGCCGGTGGCCGTACCGGCTGCGGCTTTCGCAGCGCCGGGGACGGGCGTACGGTGGCCACACGGTGGCGTGTCCGCCGGGGGTGCCACCGGGTCCTTGTCGGCACACCCCGCCGGAGGCCGCGATGGCAGACCGGATGGCCTTCCTCACCACCCCGCGCGCCGAGCGCGAGCGGCGGGACGCACAGCAGCGGCTGGGGGACTCCCGGGAGGTGTACCGGCCGCGGGCGCCGCTGCCGGTGGTGGGCGGGCAAGCGGGCCGGTGCATGGACTGCGGGCTGCCGTTCTGCCACCACGCCTGCCCGCTGGGAAACCTGGTGCCGGAGTGGAACCGGCTGGTGGCGGACGCGGACTGGCGGGCCGCCGCCGCCCGGCTGCTGGCGACCAACAACTTCCCCGAGTTCACCGGACGGCTCTGCCCGGCGCCCTGCGAGAGCGCGTGCGTGCTGGCCATCGACGGCGCGGCGGTGACGATCAAGAACGTCGAGCTGGCGATCACCGACCGGGCCTGGGAAGAGGGCTGGGACCTGCCGCAGCCGCCCGAGCGGAGCGCCGGGCGGCGGGTGGCCGTGGTCGGGTCGGGCCCGGCCGGCCTGGCCGCCGCGCAACAGCTGACCCGGGCCGGGTACGCCACCACGGTGTACGAGCGGGCCGACCGCCTAGGCGGGCTGCTTCGCTACGGGATCCCGCCGTTCCGGCTGGAGAAGCACCGGCTGGACCGGCGGCTCGACCAGATGCGGGCCGAGGGCACGGACTTCTGCACCGGGGTGTCCGTCGGCCGGGACCTCGCGGCCGGGGAACTGCGGGCCGGGTGCGACGCGCTGGTGGTGGCGGTCGGCGCGACCGCCTGCCGGGAGCTGGCGGTGCCGGGGTGCGCCCTGCCCGGCGTGCACCAGGCGATCGACTACCTGACCTGGGCGAACCGGGTCGACGAGGGCGACCGTGCGACCCCGCCGGTGTCCGCCGAGGGCCGGCACGTGGTGATCGTCGGCGGCGGGGACACCGCGGCCGACTGCCTGGGGACGGCGCTGCGCCAGGGCGCGGCCTCCGTCACCCAGCTCGACATCAACCCGTGCCCGCCGGTGTGCCGGGCGCCGGGGCAGCCCTGGCCCGTCCACCCGAAGGTGTACCGGGAGACCACCTCGCACGAGGAGTCGGGGGCCACGGCGGCCGGGCCCCGGGTGTTCGCGGCGACCACGCTCGGCTTCGAGGCCGGACCGGACGGCCGGCTGGCCGCCGTCCGCTTCGCCGAGGCCGAACCGGCCGACCGCAGCCCCCGGGCCGGCACCGAGCGGAGCGTCCCGGCCGAGCTGGTGCTGCTCGCGCTGGGCTTCAGCGGCCCGGAGCCGGACCAGGGGCTGATCACCCAACTCGGCCTCGCCACCGGCCCGGACGGCGCCCTGGCCCGGGACGACGACTTCGCCAGCGGCGCGCCGGGCGTCTTCGTCGCCGGGGACGCCGGGCGCGGGCAGTCACTGATCGTGTGGGCGATCGCAGAGGGGCGGGCGGCGGCCGCGGCGGTGGATCGCCATCTGCGCGGCGGCACCGAACTCCCGGCGCCGATCCGGGCGTCGGCGCGGGCGCTCACGCTCTGAGGGGCGTGCGGGCGTTCACGCTTTGAGGGGCGTGCGGGCGCTCACGCGCTGGGCGTCGGCGCGGGCGCTCACGCGCTGGGCGTCGGCGCGGGCGCTCACGCCCTGAGGGGCGCGCGGGCGGGCCCGGCAGCCCTGCCGCACTTCCTCGCAACCCGCCGTGCGCCGCGAGCCGTTCGGGCGCGGCGGGTCCCCCGGGCGGCGCCGGGTAGGGCTCGGGGCAGCAGACGGACGGAGGGGACCGCCATGCCCGACCACTTCCCGGACACACCCGCACCGCCGACGCCGCCGACCCCGCCCACACCACCGTGGCCGGACGGCCAGCCGCCGGTGCTCGGCCACGCGGCCCGCAGCATCCCGAAGGCCACCCTCGTCCCGCTCCGGGTGGACGGCCCGCAGCGCGGCCCGGCCTTCGCCGGGCACGCCTACCTGCGCGGACTCGACCTGCGCCCCGGCGAAGTGGCCGCCGTCCGCGAGCAGGTGACGGCGGACCTGCCCTGGGAACTGCTCGCCGCCTGCGCCGCCGCCCCGGCCGATCGCACGCTGCGGGCCGCCGCCCTCGCCGCCGCCGACGGCGCCGCGCTGCGCGCCCTCGGCGCCGCGCTGGAGCGGGTGCGCCGGGCAGCGGGCACCGAGGAGGGCCTGGCGCTGGCCGCCCGGGCCGCCGCCGCGAACGCCGCCTACGACCACAACGCGGCCGTCACCCCGATCGGCATGATGAACCTGGAACGCCTGGAGATGGCCCCGGCCGGCATCGAGCGGGGCGAACTCGTCGCCACCATCCCGCTCGCGCCGCTGGAGGAGACGGCCGTCTCCCAGAAGGAGTGGTCCGTCACCTCCAAGGAGTTCAGCTCGATCGTCACCGACACGCTGGAGAACGTCAGCGAGACCGGCGTCACCGACAACACCGAACTCTCCCAGTCCACCACCAACCAGTTGCAGCACAGCAACCAGTTCAACGTCACCGGCACCGTCTCCGGCGGCATCCCGCTCATCTCCGGCTCCGTCACCTCCGGCATGACCAGCCAGAACTCCGACTCCCAGTCCGCCACCGACAGCCGCAAGCACGCGACCACGCTCACCCAGAAGGCCTCCTCCCGCACCAAGCAGGAGCACAAGGTCACCATCACGACGACCACCGTCACCGGCTCCTCGGAGACCACCACCCGCACGCTGAAGAACGCCAGCCCCACCGACCCGATCCGGATCGACTACTTCAGCATGATGCGCAAGTGGCGGGTCCGGCTCTACCGCTCCGGGCTGCGCCTCACCTACGACCTGGCGATCCCCGAACCGGCCGGTGCGCTGCGCGAGGCCTACGCGGAACTCGCCGCGCTGGAATCGAAGGTGGGGCCGTTCCAGTTCGACGTGCCGCACTCGGACATCACCGAGGAGGTCCGCCCCGGCGAGAGCCAGCCGCACTACCTGGTGCTCGCCGAGCGGTACGGCGCCGTGGTGCAGCTCGCCCCCGGCCCGCACCCGGACGTCCACGTCAACGCCACCGCGCCGAACAACGACGGCGCCGGCATCTACGACGCGCCGCCGCTCACCGTCCCGGACGGCTACTGGATCAAGAACCTCTGGTTCCAGTTCGCCTCCGAGAGCCGCACCGGCGACTACAACTACAACCTCAAGGTGCTCGGCAGCACCATCCCCGAGTGGAACGAGCCGTTCGGCTCCCACGGCCCGGTCGACCTCGCCGACCCGGCCGACGGCGCGCTGCTGCGGCACGCGGGCGGGCCGTCCGTGGTGAGCTTCCACCTGGTCAACAACCGGCAGACCTGGCTCAGCCTCACGGCCGTCGTCGAACCCACCGACGAGGCCCGGCGGCAGTGGCAGAACGGCGTCTGGTCGGCCCTGTTCAACGCCGCCCAGACCAAGTACTACGCCGAACAGCAGGACCTCGCCGCCCGCGCCGCCGCCCTGCGGGACCGGCTGAACGGCGTGGACACCCTCACGCTCCGGCGCGAGGAGAGCGACGAGGTCATGAAGGGCGTGCTGCGCTTCCTGCTCGGCGTGGACTACCACGTGATGCCGCAGGAGGTGGTCGACGCGTTCAAGGCCTCCGTCGGCAACGACCCCGACCGGCTGCGCCACGGCGCCGGCTTCCCCGGCGACGACACCGGCGGGATCGGGGTGAGCGCCGCGGCCTGGGCGGCCGTGCTCGGGCACGAGGCGGAGGTGGCCTTCATCAACCAGGCCATCGAGTGGGAGAACGTCGTCACCTTCCTCTACTCGTACTTCTGGGACGCGCCCGCCGCCTGGGGCTTCGTCAGCAGGATCACCCACCCCGACGCCAACCGGCAGGCCTTCCTGCGCGCGGGCAGCGCCCGGGTGGTGCTCACCGTGCGCAAGGGCTGGGAGGAGGCCTGGGTGCGCTTCGCCGAAGGCGGCTTCCACGGCGCCCCGCTGCCCGCCGACCACCCGTACCTCACCATCGCCCGGGAGATCGCCGCCTACGACGACCGGAACTACCCCGGCATCCCGCCGGCCAACCCCGGCAGCAGCACGCTGCTGCTGGAGGACGAGGTGGTGACCACCTGCGCCGCCGCGGTCGAACCGGCCGCCGGGGGAGCGCCCGTCCTGGTGCCGGTGGCGTCCAGCGCGGGCTTCGAGGCGGACGCCGTCGTGCTCGTCGACGAGTACGACGACCGCCGGATCCAGGAGACCGCCCGGGTGGTGCGGGTCCCGGACGACGGGCGGCACCTGCTGCTGGCCGGCCTCACCCACCGCCACGACGGCACCATGACACCGTTCCCGGTCCGCCGCCCGGGTCGGCGCGGCACCCTGATCGCCGAGTGGAACGAGTACACGCCGACCTCCGGCACCGACATCGCCGTCAGTAGCCCGCTCAAGGACATGTCGTGAGCTTCCTGCGCGACGAGGACGCCTGCCAACTGCTGGGCCCGCCACGCGCGGAGCCGCCCACGGTCTTCGAGTACCTGGCCGCCGAACTGTGGGTCCGCCACCACTTCGGGACGGACTTCGAGGCCCGCCCCGGCGCGACCTGGGTGACCTTCCAGCTCGACCGGATCGGCGAGTGGTGGGGCACGCCCGGCCGGGGCAGGCTCGACCAGCAGGACGCGCTGCCCTACGCCAGGCTCACCCAGCAGCCGCCGGACCCGGTGCTGCGGATGGTGCTCCAGGTGCTCTCCGAGGACCTGCGCAACGTCTTCCCGGCGGCGAAGGTCGAGGCGATCACCCGGATGCTCAAGGACCGGAGCACCCCGGCGGTCAAACTGGTCAAGGCGATCCGCGAGCTCACCCCCGGCGGGGCGCTCAAACCGGACATGCTCGGCATCCAGAACCACGTGCCTGAGCTGAGGCTGGAAGCCCTGGAGGTCGGCACCGAGGGCGGCGCCCTCGACACCTACCGCGAACTCCAGGGCAAGATCTCGGTGTTGCGGGACCCGTGCGGCCGGATGATCGGGAACCGGCTGGCCGTCATGCAGCAGACCGCCGTCAAGCAGCTGCCCGACACGGTGGTCGGCGCGGGCACCGACTGGCGGCTCGGCGCGGGGCTGATGGTGCTGCCGATGCCGCTCAACGTCACCGAGGCGAACGGGGAGACCTCCGTCGACTGGATCTGCTACTGGCCCACCAACCGGGCGGAGTTCAAGGACCACCCGCGGCCCGCGAACGGGCGCCCCGGCTACGACGGGCTGGTGCTCTACCACATCCACCAGGTGCCGCTGCGGTCGGTGCAACTGCCCGACAAGATCCGCGAGGCGATGCTCAGACTGATCGCCGCCCGCCAGCGCGCCCGCACGCTGGGGCCGACGCTGCTCCCCGAACTGGCCACCGCGGTGCAGCGCGACCAACGGCTGTTCACGCGTGAGGGCGAGCTGTTCCTGGCCGGGCTGGGCGCGGGTGCGCTGCTCGCGCTGGGCATCTGGGCGGCGGCCGGGGCGGGGCTGGTCGCCGGGCTGGCGACGGTGGCCAAGGGCGGGCTGGTGGCCGCGGCGGGCGCGCCCGAGGTGTTCGTCGGCGCGGTGGCGGGCGCGGCCCGGCTGGCGGACGAACTGTGGCCGGCGGTCTCGCAGTTGGGGTACCTGCTGCCGGCGCGTTGAGCACGGCCGGGTCCGGCCCGGCCTGGCCCGGACGGACCAGGACGGGCCGGGTCCGGCCGGCTCCGGGTCAGAGCAGCGGCAGTCGGCGGAGGAAGACGTCAGGGGCCTGGTTGGTGTCGCCCGGGACGAGGGTGCCGTCCTCGGAGGTGAACAGCACCGTGGTGCCGAGGGCGTCGACGAACGGCCGCTCCGAGGCGCCGGCGGTCTGCGAGCCGTCCGTCGCCACGCTGACCCGCTCGGTGCGGCCGGTCCACAGGTCGCGCCGGAAGACGTCCCCGGCGTTGTTGGTGTCCCCGGGCACCAGGTTCGCCGCGTCGGAGTCGAAGTAGACCCAGCGGGCGTCGGCGGTGATCTGCGCGTGGTAGGAGTCGCCGGAGGTCTTCGTCCCCGGGAGCCCGGCGCTGACCAGGGTCTCGGTGCCCTCCTCCAGGTCGCGGACGTACACCTCGAAGTGGTGCCCCCAGGGGCCGTTGCCGTCCTGGAGCAGCGCCGAGTAGACGGCGTACCGGCCGTCCTGGCTGAGCGCCGGCGAGGCCGCCCCGCGGTAGCCGCCCGCCCCGTCGGTGCTCGCCAGGACGCTCTGCTCGGCGCGGAGGTCGCGGACGTAGAGGGGGTAGAAGCGGGGCTTGAGGATCGTCGGCTGGTCGTCGTGCCGGAAGGAGTCGCGGACGAACTCCTCGTCGGAGACGGCGTCGAGCTCGGCGGCGGCCTTCGCGGCGAGGGCGCCGGGCTTGTCCTGGCCGATGATGTTGGTGGCCTTGGAGATGAAGCCGACCGAGCCGCCGTCCCCGCTGATCACCGGCTCGGCGGAGGAGGCGTTCGCCTCGGTGCCGTCCGCGCCGACGCTGACCAGGCGGGTCCCGCCCGTCCGGCGGTCGGTGACGTAGATGTTGCCGCCCGTCCAGGTGACCGTGCCGGGGGCCAGGTCGGAGCGGTTGGACTGGTAGGCGACGTACCGGCCGTCCCAGCTGATCGACGGGTGGCCGGACTGCCGGCCGGTCTGCGGCTTGGCCGGGTCGTGGCCGGTGGACACCAGCTCGGTGGTCCCCGTCCAGCGGTCGTGGACGTAGACGTCCTCGAAGCCGAGGTTCCCGCCGGGGGCGAGGTTGGTGGCGTAGGAACTGAACGCCACGTAGCGGCCGTCGCCGCTGATCGTGGCGTCGAAGGAGTCGTCGGCCGCCTGGGCGCCGTCCGCGCCGGTGTTGGCCCGTTCGGTCCGGCCGGTCCACAGGTCCCGGACGAAGACGTCCGACTTGCCGTTGGTGTCGCCGGGCACCAGGTTGGCGGCCTTGGAGGTGAAGACGGCGAAGCGGCCGTCGGCGCTCAGACCGGCGGCGTACGAGGCGCCGTCGGGCTGCGCCTGGCCGAGCCCGACGGACACCCGTTCGGTGCGGCCGCGCGGCGCGTCCGCCTGGGCGGGCGTCGCCACCGTGACCGCGGCCAGCGCGGCGCCCCCCCCCCCGCCCCCCCCCCCCGCCCCCTCTGTGTGGGGGTGA
>NZ_JBHWIR010000235.1:0-9344 GCF_042731835.1 Kitasatospora sp. NPDC059817
CACCGCATGACGGCAGGGCCCGCCCGACCTCCCGGGCGGGCCCTGCCGCTTTCCGGCGGCCCCGGCCCCGGCCCCGGCCCCGGCTCCGACGGCGGTTCAGGCCGACCCGTCCGGCGCCAGGGCGAGGTAGGTGAGCACCGCGCCGAGGGCGGACAGCGCGGCGAGGACCAGCCCGAGGACGTGCAGGGCGTCGGTGAACCCGGCGGCCAGGGCGGCCTGGTGCGCCGCGGCCACCCTGCCCTGGACGGCCTGCCCCGCGAGCTGCGCCGCCTCGTCGGCGGCGAGGCCGCTGCCGCCCAGGTGCGCGGCGGTCAGCGTGCTGAGCAGCGCGGCGGCCCCGGAGACGGCCACGGACTCCCCGGTGATCCGCATCGTGTTGAAGACGCCCGCGGCGGCCCCGGCGTGCTCGGCGGGGACGGTCCCGACGGCCGCGTCGTCCATCACCCCGAAGGCCAGCCCGACCCCGGCCCCGAACGGCAGCAGCGGCACCGCCAGCGCGAGCCACGACCCGTCGCCGCGCACCGTCACCAGCAGCAGGGAGCCCGCCGCGATCAGCGCGGAGGCCGCGGTCAGCACCGCCCGGACGGAGACGGCGGCGGCGAGGCGCCCGGCCGCCAACGGCAGCAGGAGGACGGGCGCCGTCATCGGCAGCAGGAGCAGACCGCTGGTCAGGACGCTCCTGCCGCCCACGCCCTGGAGGTAGGCCGGGAGGTAGACCAGCAGCACGACGAACCCCAGGGTGACGGTGAACGGCTGGCACACCACGGCGAGGAACTCGGGCCTGCGGAACAGCCGGACGTCGACCATGGCGCGCCCGGCCCGGCGGACCTCCACCCCGGCGAACAGGACCAGCAGCAGCACCGCGCCCGCCAGCGGCAGCAGCGTGTCCGGCGCCGTCCAGCCGGCGGTGCCGGCCTGCACGAGCGCGTACGACAGCGCGGCGAGCCCGCCGGTGAAGCAGACCACCCCGGGCAGGTCGATCCCGGGGTGGTCCGGGTTTCGGGACTCCGGAGCCCGGGTGGCGCACAGCCACGCGGGCAGGGCCAGGACGGCGACGAGCAGGAAGACCGACCGCCAGCCGGCCGCCTCCACCAGCAGGCCGGCGGCCGGCGGCCCGATCGCCAGGCCGGTGCCGAAGGAGGTGCCGAGGATCCCGAAGGCGAGCCGTCGGCGCCGCCCGGAGGTGGACTGGGCCAGGACCGCCGCGCCCGCCGCCAGCACGGCGGCCGCCCCGCACCCCTGCACCGCCCGGGCGGCGTCGGCCACGGCCATCGACGGCGCGAGCGCCACCACCGCGGACAGCGCGCCGACCAGCGCGATCCCCGACAGCAGCACGCGCCGCCGGCCGATCCGGTCCGCGAGGCCGCCGGCCGCCAGCGGCAGGGCGGCGAAGGTGAGGTTGAAGGCGTTCAGCATCCACTGGGCGGCGCCCACCGAGGAGCCCAGCTGCGCGGTCATGCTGGGCAGCGCCACGGCGGCCCCGGTCACCGAGAACGGCAGCATCATGCTGGCGCAGCCGACCGCGGTGACGGTCGCCCAGTAGCCGCCCGGACCGCCGTCCGTACGCGGTGGGGGAGCGGCCGTGCCCGCCGGGTGCTCGGTCCGGGGCGGCGCGGCGCGGCGGGCGCCTTCGGGACGGGCGCCTTCGGGACGGGCGTCGCCGGGACGGGCGTCGTCGAGGCGGGGAGAAGCAGTCATGGCCCCGATCGTTCGCGGGCGCCGCCGCCGGATGAAGAGAGCCCCGTTCCCTGGGTGTGACAGGGCCCCTCCGGCCCCCGCACCCCCGGCCGGGCGCCCCATACTGGAACGCATGGCCGAACCGATCACGCTCGCCGCCAGCCTCGGCGACTACCTGCGCACCCGGCGGGCGCTGGTGTCACCCGCGCAGGCGGGGCTGCCGCCGACCGGACGCCGCCGGGTGCCCGGCCTGCGGCGCGAGGAGGTCGCCGAACTGGTCGGCCTCAGCACCGACTACTACGTCCGGCTGGAACAGGGCCGCGCCGAGCGCCCGTCCGACGAGGTGCTCGACGCGCTCGGCCGCGCCCTGCGGCTCGGCCCCGCCGAGCGCGCCCACCTGTACGACCTGGCCCGCCCGCCCCGCCGCTCGGCAGCCAGGACGGCAGGCGCCGGACGGGACGGCGACGCCCTGCGCCCCGCCCTGCGGCGGGTCGTGGAGGCGATGCCGACCACCCCCGCGCTGATCATGAACGACCGCAACGACGTCCTGGCGTGGAACCGGCTGGCCGCCGCGCTGATCGCCGACTTCCCCGAACTCCCGCCGCGCGAACGCAACCTGGCCCGACGGATCTTCCTCGACCCGGGCGCGCCGGACGTCCACCTCGACTGGGAGGACGCCGCGCGCACCACCGTCGGCATCCTGCGGATGGCCTCCGGACGGCACCCGCACGACCCCGAACTCGTGCGCCTGATCGGCGAACTGGCACTTGGCAGCGCCGACTTCCGCCGGCTGTGGGCCGGCCACCACGTGCACGAGAAGACCCACGGCCCCAAGCGCCTGCGGCACCCCGTGGTCGGCGACGTGACGCTCGACTACGAGACCTTCCAGGCGCCCGGCGCCGCGCGCCACCTCCTGGTCGTCTACACGGCCGCCCCCGGGAGCCCGGCCGAGGAGGCGCTCGCCGTCCTCGGCGGCTTCACGGCCGCCGCCCCGGGCAGGTGAGCCGGGGCCGCCCGGTACCAGCAGCGCCTCCCGGCCGGGGTGCGGCGCTGCCCGGTGGTCCAGCGGGGCGGGGAGGGCGAGGGGCTCGGGGACGGGCGCGCGGACGGGACAATGACGGGCGTGACAGACGTGACGCTGAACCTCTGGCGCCGGCCCCTCGGCGCGGTGCCGGCCGAGGTGTGGGACCGGACCGACCTGACCGTGCTCATCCTCGCCGAGACCGGCCTGACCGAACTGCCGCCCGAGGTCGGCAGGTTGCGACGGCTGCGCACCCTCGACCTCGGACACAACCGGCTCACCGGCGTGCCCGCCGAACTGGGCGAGCTGACCGGGCTCGCCGACTTCCTCTACCTGCACGACAACGCGCTGACCGCGCTGCCGGCCGCGCTCGGCCGCCTCACCGCGCTGCGCTACCTCAACCTCGGCGACAACCGGCTCACCGAACTCCCCTCCGCCATCGGTGAGATGACCGCCCTGGTCGAGCTGCGCGCCCAGCGCAACCGGCTCACCGCGCTGCCCGACCGCCTCGGCGAACTGACCTCCCTGCGTGAACTCTGGCTGTGCGGGAACGACTTGACCACCCTGCCGGACACCTTCGGCGGCCTCACCGCACTGCGCGAACTCGAACTGCGGGACAACGCGCTCGCCGAGGTCCCGCCGGTGCTCGCCGGGCTGCCGCTGCTGCGCCGGCTCGACCTGCGGGGCAACCGGATCACCGAACTGCCGCACTGGCTGGCCGAACTGCCCGCGCTGGAGAAGCTGGACCTGCGGTGGAACGAGGCGCGCCCCTCGCCGCGGCTGTTCGCCGCGCTCGACGCGCGCGGCTGCGCCGTCCTGTTCTGAGCGGCCGCGGATAAAGATCACCACGGCGGTCGGTGCCCTGTTATCGTGGATCGCATGAAGCGCGCTGCACTCGCCACGACGACGCCGGAGAGAGTCCCGGTGCGCTGACTGCTGACCTAGTCCGAAGCCCCGGGGCGAGTGCCCCGGGGCTTCGCCGTTTCCGGACCACTCGCCCGCCGACCCGAGTGGAGACCACCCCATGCACGACCACCCCATGCACGACCGCGCCGCGCACGACCACCGCAAGCGCGGCCGCGAACTCGACCTGTTCGACACCGACCCGCTGATGGGCTCCGGCCTGCCCTACTGGCTGCCAGACGGCGCCGCGATCCGGCACACCCTGGAGGAGTTCATCCGCGAGCGCGAGCGGCGGGCCGGCTACCGCCACGTGTACTCGCCGGTGCTCGGCAAGCGTGAGCTGTACGAGATCTCCGGCCACTGGGCGCACTACCGCGACGACATGTTCCCACCCATGGAACTGGGCTCGGAGGAGATGGTGCTCCGGCCGAGCCTGTGCCCGCACCACGCCCTGATCTACCGCTCCCGGCCCCACAGCTACCGGGAACTCCCGCTGCGCATGGCCGAGTTGGGCGGCATGTACCGCTCCGAACTGTCCGGCGTGCTGGGCGGGTTGACCAGGGTCCGGGCGATCCAGCTGAACGACGCGCACGTGTTCTGCACCCCGGAGCAGGCCGCCGACGAGGCCGTCGCCGCACTGGAGCTGATCCGCGCGGCGCACCGCGCGCTCGGCATCGAACCGGTCCGCTACCGGCTCTCGCTGCCCGGCGCGGGCGGCAAGTACGTGGCGGATCCGGCCCTCTGGGAACGGGCCACCGCGCTGCTCACCGACGTGCTGGAACGCTCCGGCGTGCCGTTCGAGGCCGCAGAGGGCGAGGCCGCCTTCTACGGGCCGAAGATCGACGTGCAGATCGCCGACGGCGCCGGGCGTGAGTTCACCCTCTCCACCGTGCAGATCGACTTCCACCCGCCCGAGCGCTTCGGCCTGCACTACATCGGCCCGGACGGCGCGAAGCACCGGCCGGTGATGGTCCACCGCAGCGTGATCGGCAGCGTGGAGCGGGTGGTCGCCCACCTCATCGAGCTGTACGGAGGCGCGTTCCCGGCCTGGCTGGCCCCGGTACAGGTGGTGCTGCTGCCGGTCTCCGAGGGCGAACTGCCGCAGGCCGAGCGGCTCCGGCAGCGCTGCCTCGACCTCGGGCTGCGCGCCGAGGTCGCCGGGCCCGAGCACGGCAGCCTGGGCGCCCGGATCCGGGCGGCGCGCCTGGTGCCGTACCAGGCCGTGATCGGGGCCAAGGAGGCCGTGGGCGACCGGGTCGCGCTGCGGCTGCGGGACGGCCGCCGACTCGAACCGCTGCCCGCGGAGGAGGCCTGGGCCAGGATCGGCGCACTGGTGGCGGCGTGCAGCGCCGACCTCTGGGCGGACGACCCCGCGCGCCGACCGGGCGGGGCGGGTCAGTAGGACTGGAGCTCGATCAGATGGCCGTCCGGGTCCCGCAGGTGGGCGCTGCGCAGGTTGGGGCCCCACTGCGGCCGGTCGGTCGGGCCGACGACCGGGGTGCCGCCGTGCCGCAGGCAGAGGGCGAACGCGTCGTCCACGGAGGCCACCCGGAAGACCAGCATCGCGGCGTCCTGGGCGGGGGCGGCCGGGCGTTCGGGCAGGCCGGTGGTGCCCAGGGCGGCGGCCATCGCGGCGCGGTCGAAGAGCACCAGGACGGCCTGCCCGTCGACGTCCCAGTTGGCGTAGGGGCCGCCGGCGCCGCCCTTGACCAGGGCGGCGCCGGTGAGGGGCGGCAGGACCGCCCGGTAGAACCGGAAGCACTCGGCGAAACGGGTCACGAGCAGGCGGGGGTACAGGGCGTCCACGGTCGAAGCTCCCGGGCTCGAGGATTCATCGGGTCGGATCAGTCCGATATTAGTGGGTCGACACCCACTATAGGGACGGACCCTAGACTGACGCCATGGCCCCCGAACCCCTGCTCCCCAAACCCCCGCTGGCCGCCCCCTCCCTGGCCGCTCCCTCCCTGCCGCCGACGTTGCTCGACCTCAGTACCTACCTGCTCTCCCGGATCGGCCGGACGGCACGGGGGCGCCTCGCCGAGCAGCTCGCCGAACACGGCCTGCGGCTCTGGGACATGGCCGTGCTGGCCGCGCTCGCCGACTTCGGGCCGCACGCCCAGCGGGACCTGGTCCAGCGGCTGGGCATCGACCCGAGCGACCTCGCCAAGGTCGCCGACCAGCTGGCCGCCGCCGGGTACGTCGAGCGCGTCCGCGACCCGGCGGACCGGCGGCGGGTCTCGGTGTCGGTCACCGACGCAGGGCGGGCGCTGCTCGCGGAGCTGGACGCCCGGGCGCGCATGGTGCAGGACGAGGTGCTGGCGCCGCTGGACGCGCGGGAGCGGCAGCTGCTGCACGGCCTGCTGCTGCGCGTCCACCAGGGCCAGGGCCAGGGCCAGGGCCAGGGCCAGGGGCCGGGGGAGCGGCGCGGCCTCTGAGGCCCGCTCAGCCGGCCGGCCCGGGGCGGCGGGCACCGGCGAACTCGCCGGCCCAGTGCGGGACGTCGAGGGCGTGCTCGACCCGGGCGACCAGCGTCCCGGTGCGCTCGGCGTGGATCATCGCGCCGTCGCCGACGTGGATGCCGACGTGGTGCAGCGGCGCGTCCGGGCGGGAGAAGAACAGCAGGTCGCCCGGGGCGAGGGCGTCATGTTCCACCGGGGCGCTGCGGTGGAACTGGGCGACGGTGTAGTGCCCGAGCTCGACGGTGCCGTGGCTGGCCCGGTACCAGCAGTAGAGGGACAGGCCGCTGCAGTCGAAGCCGACCGTGCTCTCGCCCATGCAGACGCCGTCCAGGTAGCCGTTCTCGTCGTCGCAGAAGCCGAGGCTCGCCCCCAGCCGGTCGCCGCCGCCCCAGGCGTACGGCACGCCGAGCTGGGCGGTGGCCACCTCGGCGACCCGGCGGCCCAGGGCGGCGGACGCGACCACCGGGGTATCCGACCGGGCCGTTGATGTCGCCGTCGCGGTCGCGGTCGCCATTGCGGCCGGGGTGAGGGCCGGGGCGAGCCCCGCCCCGAGTGCCAGGCCCAGCATCCGGCGTCGGCGGACCCCGGAGGCCTCGTCGCGGTACGGGGGTCGGGATTCCATGGGGGACCTCCTGGTGTCGGCGCGGCGTCGACCCGCGCGGGTGGCGGCCACCAGGATTCCGGCCGGGCGGGTCGGCCCGCCATCACCCGCAACGGTGAATCGTGGACGCAACGGCCCTGTGGTGGACGGGACAGCGCTGGTAAATGGTTTGACGGTCGCTCAGGAGAGGCCAACGATGGGCGCAAACGTTCGGCCACGACCCTTCGGAGTGCCCCTTGAACAGCGCAGTCAAGCTGATCCGCAGCTCCCGCCTCACCCCGGCCGTCGACTACGCCTATGCGGCCCTGGTCGAGGCCCCGGCCCGTTCGCTCTGGCTCGCCGGCGCCTGCCCGCTCGACGCCGAGGGGCGGACGGTCGCCGTCGGCGACTACGCGGGCCAGGCGCACCAGGTGATGCGGAACCTGATAACCGCGCTGGAGGACGCGGGTGCCGGGCTGACGGACGTCGCGCGGACGACGGTGTACGTGGCCTCCGCCGACCAGGCCGACCTGGTCGCGGTGTGGGACGTGTACCGCGCCTACATGGGGGAGCACGACGCCCCCAGCACGCTGCTGGGAGTGTCGGTGCTCGGCTACCACGACCAGCTGGTGGAGGTGGAGGCGGTGGCCGTCCTACCGTGACGCCTTCCGGCCCTCGGGTGTCCAAATGAGGAAACCGATCGTTCGGTTTTTCCCCGAATGTGTGATGTGTGGCGCCGGTGCCGCTTTCGATCGTCCGGCGAAGAAGCAGCGGCCCGTAGGCAAAATGCGGAGGATGCGGGCGGGAGGGAAGGAGCGTTTGAGGCGATTCCCCGACATCATCTTGTCGTCCGTAGGCCACCGGTAGCTAAGATACGGGGTGTTTGGTTTTGTTTTCCGGGAGCTCTGGGTGGGGTGGTTGCGGTGGTTCGGCAGGAGCGGGCGGTCCGGACGCGTCGGCTGATCCTGGAGGCGGCGGCGTCGGTCTTCGACGAGTTCGGCTACGAGGGCGCCACCATCGGCGAGGTGGTCGCGCGGGCCGGTGTGACGCGTGGTGCGGTGTATTTCCATTTCGCCTCCAAGCGGGATCTGGCCCAGGGCGTCGTCGAGGAGCAGTTCGTCCAGGACGGTGTGCCGGAACGGGTCTGCAAACTCCAGGAGTTCGTGGACACCGGGATGGTGGTGGCCTATCTGATGCCGCGTGATCCGCTGCTGAGCGCGGGGGCCCGGCTCTCCCTGGGCCAGGACGTCTTCGACGACCTCGGCGGCGGCGCGATCCCCGGCTGGATCAGCCGGCTGGAGGCGCTGCTGGTCGCGGCCGGCGAGCGGGGCGAACTGCTGCCGCACGTCGTCCCGGCCGACACCGCGTGGCTGGTCACGGCGGCGTGGACGGGTGTGCAGATCCAGTCGCAGAAGCTCTCCGGGCGTGCGGACTTGGAGCGGCGGGCCGCCGGGCTGTTCCAGCACCTGATGCCGAGCATCGCGGTGCCGGGTGTGCTCGGTTCGCTGCAGATGGGCCCGGACCGCGGTGCCCAGGTGGTCGCCGAGGTGGCGGCCGCCCGCGCGGCGGCGGAGGGCGCCGGGGCGCAGGGTGGGACGCAGGACGGGGCGCGGTCGGCGGCCCGGGCGGTCGCGGACGAGGTCGGTGTGGGCTGACGGTCCGGCACCGGCCGGAAATCGCTGCGGCTGGTGCGGAGTTGACCGGGGCTCGGCGGCCCCCTGCTCGCGGGGGCGTCCGGGCGGTGCTCGGCCGGCTGGCGGCTGGCGACGGGCGCGTAGTGCGGGCGAATTGGTGGCGGCGCGGGATCCATGGGGGTCCGACGCCGCCTTCGGTTTGCCCGCACTCCGCTGCGCGTGGTGGCCGGTTCGTGGCGCAGCGTGGCCGCCGCGCCCGTCTGTCCGAGGCAGGCCGCTCATCCCAAGAAACAAACAGCACGTTCGGTTTTGGATTGACAAACCGCGCGTCCTGTTTTTGACTGGTGACAGTCGCCCTAGGGGTGTCGACCCGGGTGCCAGCCGCGGCGGATCGGCCTGCGGCGTTCCGTGTGATTGGGGTGGTCATCGTGGAAATTAGGGTGCTCGGGGCGTTGGACGTCCGGGTGTGCGGGGTGTCGGTGGTGCCATCGGCGCCGAAACCGCGTCAGGTGCTGGGGCTGCTGGCCCTGCGGGCCGACCAGGTGGTGTCGGCCGGGGTGCTGGCCGAGGAGCTGTGGTCGGGCCGCCCGCCGCGCAGCGCACGCACGACGGTGCAGACGTACGTGCTGCAGCTGCGCGACATGATCGACCGGGCGCTCGGGCAGGTCGGCCCGGCGGCAGGGGTCTCCTGCGCCAAGGACGTGCTGGTGACCTCGCCGGGCGGCTACATGCTGAACAGCGGCGGAGGGTTGACGGATGTCCGGGAGTTCGAGCGCCTGGCCGGCATGGGCTACCGGGCCATGGACGGCGACGACCACCCGCTGGCCGCCCGGATGCTCGGCGAGGCGCTCGGCCTGTGGCGCGGTCCGGCCTTCGCCGACATCCCGGCCGGCGGTCAACTCGCCGTCGAGGCCAAGCGGTTGGAGGAGACCCGGCTCTGCGCCCTGGACCAGCGGATCGAGGCCGACCTGCGGTTGGGCCGCCACCGCGTCCTGCTCGCCGAACTCACCGTCCTGGTCGACCGCTACCGCACCCACGAGAGCCTGCACGGCCAGTACATGATCGCCCTG
>NZ_JBHWIR010000236.1:0-9281 GCF_042731835.1 Kitasatospora sp. NPDC059817
TAGGCCCGTAGGCCCGTAGGCCCGTAGGCCCGTAGGCCCGTAGGCCCGTAGGCCCGTAGGCCCGTAGGCCCGTAGGCCCGTAGGCCCGTAGGCCCGTAGGCCCACAGGCCCACAGGCCCACAGGCCTGTGGGCCCTGCGGGTCAGGCGTCGACCAGCTGCTCGGACGGCAGCTCGACGTGGGCGCCCAGGTCGCGCAGCTTGTCCATGAAGTTCTCGTAGCCGCGGTTGATCAGGTCGATGCCGTGCACGGTCGAGGTGCCCTCGGCCGCCAGCGCCGCGATCAGGTACGAGAAGCCGCCGCGCAGGTCGGGGATGACCAGCTCGGCGCCCATCAGCTTGGACGGGCCGGAGACGACCGCCGAGTGCAGGAAGTTGCGCGCGCCGAAGCGGCACGGGGTGGCGCCCAGGCACTCGCGGTACAGCTGGATGTGCGCACCCATCTGGTTGAGCGCGCCGGTGAAGCCGAGCCGCGACTCGTACACCGTCTCGTGGACGATGGACAGGCCGGTGGCCTGGGTCAGGGCGACGACCAGCGGCTGCTGCCAGTCGGTCTGGAAGCCCGGGTGCACGTCGGTCTCCAGGGCGATCGCCTTGAGCTCGCCGCCCGGGTGCCAGAAGCGGATGCCCTCGTCCTCCACCTCGAAGGCGCCGCCGACCTTCCGGAAGGTGTTCAGGAAGGTCATCATCTCCAGCTGGCGGGCGCCGCGGACGTAGATGTCGCCCCTGGTGGCCAGCGCCGCGCAGGCCCAGGAAGCGGCCTCCAGGCGGTCCGGCAGCGCGCGGTGGGTGTAGCCGCCCAGCTCGTCGACGCCGGTGATCAGGATGGTCCGGTCGGTGCCCAGGGTGATGATCGCGCCCATCTTCTGCAGCACGCAGATCAGGTCGACGATCTCCGGCTCGATGGCCGCGTTGCGCAGCTCGGTGACGCCCTCGGCGAGGACGGCGGTGAGCAGCACCTGCTCGGTCGCGCCGACCGAGGGGTAGGGCAGCTCGATCTTGGTGCCGCGCAGGCGCTGCTGGGCGACCAGGTAGGTGCCCTGCGGGTGCTTCTCGATGGTGGCGCCGAACTGGCGCAGCACCTCGAAGTGGAAGTCGACCGGGCGGCCGCCGATGTCGCAGCCGCCCAGGCCCGGGATGAAGGCGTGGCCGAGGCGGTGCAGCAGCGGGCCGCAGAACAGGATCGGGATCCGCGAGGAGCCCGCGTGCGCGTCGATGTCGGCGACGTTCGCACTCTCCACGTGCGACGGGTCGAGGATCAGCTCGCCGTCCTCGTCGCCGGTCCGCACGGTGACCCCGTGCAGCTGGAGCAGGCCGCGGACCACCTTGACGTCGCGGATGTCCGGGACGTTGCGCAGTCTGCTGGGGCCCTGGCCGAGGAGGGCGGCGACCATGGCCTTGGGCACCAGGTTCTTCGCACCGCGGACGCGGATCTCGCCTTCGAGCGGGTTTCCGCCGTGGACCAGCAGGACGTCGTCGGTCATCGTTCTCGCAATCCGGGGTGCCAGAGGGGTGGGAAGGCTCCGGTAGAGAGCCGGTGGTGGACCGGTTGGTACGGGCGCGCTCGGGCCCCCGGCAAAACCGAGTCGGCACCGTAGAAGGGCGTCCACCATCCGTAGATGGTAGTGGGCGTGCCGATGGTTCCCGTGAGCCTCTCCCGTGATGGTCCTCTCTCCGGGCTCGCTCCCGCCCGCCGGAGGGGCCGTTCGGGTGTTTGTCCGGCGTGGCGGGGTTTCGATCGTTGAGGTGTCCGACCCCGGCCGTTCTGCGGGATCATGTGGGCATGACGGCGGCCCACTCGCACGCAGGACGGTCCCACACCGGCCGTCTGCTCGTCGCGACGCCCCTGCTCACCGACCCGAACTTCGCCCGGGCGGTGGTGCTGCTCCTCGACCACGACGTCGAGGGGGCGCTCGGCGTGGTCCTCAACCGGCCGACGCCGGTCGAGGTGGGCAGCGTGCTGGACGGCTGGGGGCGGCTGGTCGGGCAGCCCGCCGTGGTGTTCCAGGGCGGACCGGTGGCGCTGGACTCGGCGCTCGGCCTCGCCGTGGCGCCGGGGGAGCCGGGCACCGGCGAGCCGCTCGGCTGGCGGCGGGTGCACGGCGCGATCGGCCTGGTGGACCTGGAGGCGCCGCCCGAGGTGCTGGCCGGCGAGCTGGGCGCGCTGCGGATCTTCGCCGGGTACGCAGGCTGGTCGCCGGGCCAGTTGGAGACGGAGCTGGGGAGCGGCGCCTGGTACCTGGTGGACTGCGAGCCGGGGGACATCTCCAGCCCGGAACCGGAGCGGCTGTGGCGCTCGGTGCTGCGCCGCCAGCGCGGCCCGCTGGCGCTGCTCGCGACCTATCCGGACGACCCGACGCTGAACTGACGTACGGGCCGCCGTCGCGATACTGGCCGGGTTTCGCGGGGCGCCCATAGACTTGGCACCTATGAGCACTCTTGAGCCCGAGCGCGGCCTCGGCACCGGCACCCTGGTCGAGCCAGTCCCCCAGGTGTCCCACGGGGACGGCGACCACGAGCGCTTCGCGCACTACGTCCAGAAGGACAAGATCATGGAGAGCGCGCTCTCCGGCTCGCCCGTGGTGGCGCTCTGCGGCAAGGTCTGGGTGCCCGGGCGCGACCCGAAGAAGTACCCGGTCTGCCCGATGTGCAAGGAGATCTACGACGGCATCGGCAAGCCGCAGGGCGGCGACGACAACAACGGCGGCAAGTAGCACCGGCCGCCGCGGGCCGGTGCCCGGCGCCGTTGTGCACGGTGTGGTTGTGCACAGTGCCGTTTTGCATAGTGCCGAGTTTCCGAAGTGGTCTATGCCAGTCGTCCGGGGCGGGGGCAGGATGTCGGAATGGACCTCATTCCCGTGCCTTCGAGTGCCGTCCGCCGCCCGGACGAGGACTTCCCCCTCGACGACGCCACCACGCTGACCGCGCCGCCCGGGCTGGCCGACGCCGAGCGGTGGCTGCGAACCACGCTGACCGCGGCCACCGGGCTGCCGCTCGGCCCGGGCCGGCCGGGCACGGGCATCGAACTGGTCCAGGACGACGCGCTGGCCGCCGAGGCGTACCGGATCACGGTGCGCCCCGGCCACGCCCTGGTGGCCGCGGGCGGGCCGGCCGGTGCGCTGTGGGGCGCGCAGACCCTGCGGCAGCTGCTCGGCCCGGACGCCTTCCGCCGGTCCCCGCTGCGCGGCACCGGCTGGGTGCTGCCCGGCGCGGACATCGAGGACGCCCCCCGGTTCGGCTGGCGGGGCGCGCTGCTCGACGTCGCCCGGCACTTCCTGCCCAAGTCGGACGTGCTGCGCTTCGTCGACCTGCTGGCCGCGCACAAGCTCAACGTGCTGCACCTGCACCTGACCGACGACCAGGGCTGGCGGGTGGAGATCAAGCGCTACCCCGGCCTGACCGAGCGCGGCGCCTGGCGGGACCGCTCGATGGTCGGCTACCGGGCCGGCCAGCGCCGCGACGACCGCCCGCACGGCGGCTACTACACCCAGGACGACCTGCGCGAGATCGTCGCCTACGCGGCCGCGCGCGGGGTCACCGTCGTCCCGGAGGTCGACCTGCCCGGGCACACCCAGGCCGCCGTCGCGGCCTACCCCGAGCTGGGCAACACCGACGTGGTGGACACCGCGGCGCTCGGCGTCTGGACGGACTGGGGCGTCAGCCACAACGTGCTCAACGCCTCCGAGGACACCCTGCGCTTCTTCGAGGGCGTGCTGGAGGAGGTCCTGGAGCTCTTCCCGTCCGAGTTCATCCACCTCGGCGGCGACGAGTGCCCCAAGGAGCAGTGGAAGGACAGCGCGGCCGCCCAGGCGCGGATCCGCGAGCTCGGCCTGGCCAACGAGGACGAGCTGCAGAGCTTCGTGATCCGGCACTTCGACCGCTGGCTGGCCGAGCGCGGCCGCCGGCTGATCGGCTGGGACGAGATCCTGGAGGGCGGGCTCGCCCCGGGCGCCGCCGTCTCCTCCTGGCGCGGGTTCGGCGGCGGGATCGCCGCGGCCAAGGCCGGGCACGACGTGGTGATGTGCCCCGAGCAGCACGTCTACTTCGACCACCGGCAGGCCGACGGCCCGGACGAGCCGATCCCGGTCGGCTTCGTGCGCACGCTGGAGGACGTGTACCGCTTCGAGCCGGTGCCCGGGCAGCTGGACGAGACGGCCGCCCGGCACGTGATCGGCACCCAGGCCAACCTGTGGAGCGAGTTCATGGACAGCGCCCGGGACATCGACTACCGGGCCTTCCCCCGGTTGGTGGCCTTCGCCGAGGTCGCCTGGTCCGACCTGCCCACCGATCCGGCCGAGCGCGACTACGCCGGCTTCCAGCACCGGCTGGAGGCGCACCTGAAGGTGCTGGACGCGCTCGGCGTGGAGTACCGCCCGGCGGACGGCCCGCACCCCTGGCAGCGCTGGCCCGGGGTGGCCGGCCGGCCGATCGAGGGCCCGCCGCCGGTGCGCTGAGCGCGACGGACTTGCCCCTTGCGGGAACTTCTGAGTGGTCATCTGACGTCAAGAACAGATGAACATCTGCCCAGGTCCGGTTCGGGCCTGGGCAGATACCGCCCGGTATCCGTCCCAATCGGGCAGTCCCGTTCACCTGCCCCGAAATGATCATCGAGCATTGTGTGCCAGAGTTGCCCAACCCGGCCCGATCGCCCGTACCCTACGGGCCAGGCCGGGCTGCTGACGCGGACACCACGGCCGAAGGCCGCGGGCGGCAGCCGATCGATGAGCAAGTGGAGCACGGTGGGACCCAGGTGAACCGGACGATCATGCTGCCGGCCTCCCTCGACGAGGCCGTCGACGCGCTGGCCGCCACCCCGGCCGCGGTACCGGTGGCCGGCGCCACCGACCTGATGGAAGCCGTCAACGCCGGACGGCTACGCCCCGCCGCCCTGGTCGGCCTCGGCCGGATCACCGAACTGCGCGGCTGGCGCTACGAGGACGGCGGCACCGCCGTCCTCGGCGCCGGACTCACCCACGCCCGGATGGACCGCCCCGACTTCGCCGCGCTCATCCCCGCGCTCGCGGACGCCGCCCGCACCGCCGGCCCGCCGCAGGTCCGCAACGTCGGCACCCTCGGCGGCAACATCGTCACCGCCGCCCCGGCCGGCGACACCCTCCCGGTGCTCACCGCCCTGGAGGCCAGCGTCACCCTCGCCCGGGCCGGCGCCAGCCGCGAGGTGCCGGTCAGTCACCTGCTCACCGGCCTCGACCCGGTGCGCCCCGGCGAACTCCTCACCTGGGTGCGCGTCCCGCTGCTGCACGCCCCGCAGGTCTTCCTCAAGGCCACCGGCCGCAGCGGCCCGGCCCGCGCCACCGCCTCCGTCGCGCTGGTCCTCGACCCCGCCCGGCGCGCCGTGCGCTGCGCGGTCGGCGCCGTCGCGCCCGTGCCGCTGCGCCCGCTGGAGGCCGAGGCCTGGGTCGCCGGCTGCATCGACTGGGACGGCAGCCGGGAGATCGACCCGGCCGCGACCGCCGCCTTCGGCGAGTACGTGGCCGCCGCCTGCGTCCCCGACAGCTACGGCGCCGAAGGCGCCTGGGAGGCCGCGACCGAGGGGCCGAGCGCGGCCGCCGTTCGGCTGCGGCGTACCGTATCGGTGCTGGCCCGACGGGCACTGGGAAGGGCGCTGAAGTGACCACAGACCCCATCGAGACCCTCGACGCCGACCCGCTCGGCCTCACCCCGCAGGTCAGCCGCGAGCTGCGCCCGTGCGCCTCGTACACCTTGCGGGTCAACGGTTTCGAACGGCCCGTCACCGACGCCTGGATCGGCGAGAGCCTGCTCTACGTGCTGCGCGAGCGGCTCGGCCTGGCCGGCGCCAAGGACGGCTGCGAGCAGGGCGAGTGCGGGGCCTGCTCGGTGCAGGTGGACGGCCAGCTGGTGGCCGGCTGCCTGGTGCCCGCCGCGCTGGCCGCCGACAGCGAGATCAACACCGTCGAGGGCCTGTCGGCCGCCGGCGGCGCGAGCGACGTCCAGCAGGCGCTGGCCGAGTCCGGCGCGGTGCAGTGCGGCTACTGCACCCCCGGCATGGCGATGGCGGTGCACGACCTGCTCCAGCGCAACCACCGCCCGACCGAGGTCGAGGCCCGCCAGGCGCTCTGCGGCAACCTCTGCCGCTGCACCGGCTACCGCGGAGTGCTGGCCGCCGTCCAGAGCATCGCCGACGCGCGCGCCGAGGACGTCGAGGAGGCGGAGGAGACGGCCGCCGCGACCGCCGCCCAGGCCGCCTCACCGGACACCGGCCAGGCCGCCGACCAGCCCGCCGGGGAAGCGGCCGCCGGACCGCAGCAGGCCGCCGAACCGCCGGTCTACGCCGACGCCGACGCCTGGATCGAGCACGTCCCGCAGCCGCCCGCCGAGCAGCCCCCGGCCGGCGCCGACCAGCCGTACGGCGACGGCCAGGGCGGCTACGACACCGGCGTGTACGACACCGCCGTCCTGACGCCGGTCCAGGGCATCCCCGCCCAGACCGCCGACGACCAGGTGTACTACCCGCCGCAGGGCTACCCCGAGCAGCCGTACCAGGGCACCCCCGCCCACGGCACCTACGTGCCCGGCGGCTACCCGCAGCAGAACGGCTACGACGCCGGGTACGACGCCCCGGTCTACGAACCCACCCCCGCGCACGGCACGCCGCTGCCCGGGGCCGCCTTCGACGGCACGCCCCCGCACGGCACGCCCTACGTCGCCACGCCCCCGCACGGCGCTCCGGCCGGTGGCACCGCCCCGGCCGGCGTCCCGTACGGCGCCACCCCCGCCCACGGCATCCGGCTCCCCGAGGACGACCACGCATCATGACGTCGCCTACCGACATCGGCGCAGCACTCCAGCAGGACGGCGGCGAGGGCGGCGCACCGGAGCCGTTCGGCCTGGGCAGCTCACCGCTGCGCAGCGACGCGCTGCCCAAGGCGCTCGGCATCTACCCGTACGCGGCCGACCTGTGGGCCGAGGGGCTGCTCTGGGGCGCGGTACTGCGCTCGCCGCACCCGCACGCCCGGATCAGGGGCATCGACACCGCGGCCGCGCTGGCGCTGCCCGGCGTGCACGCCGTGGTCACCGCCGCCGACCTGCCGCCCGGTCCGGACGGCACCCCGGACGGCGCCCCGGCCGGGCCGATCGTCGCCGACCGGCCGGTGCTGGCCGCGGGCGTGGTGCGCCACCACGGCGAGCCGATCGCCGCGGTGGCCGCCGACCACCCGGACACCGCCCGGCTGGCGGTCGGTCTGATCGCGGTCGACTACGAGCCGCTGGAGGCCGTCACCGACCCCGAGCAGGCCTTCACCGCCCCGTCGCTGCACCCGGACGGCAACCTGTTCCGCCACCTGCCGCTGCGCACCGGGGACCCGGACGCGGCCGGCGAGATCATCATCGAGGGCCTCTACCAGGTCGGCCGTCAGGACCCGGCCCCGCTCGGCGCCGAGGCCGGGCTGGCCGTGCCGCGCCCGGACGGCGGCGTCGAACTGCACCTGTCCTCCACCGACCCGCACGGCGACCGCGACCGCACCGCCGCCTGCCTCGGCCTGGAGCCCGACCGGGTCCGGCTGGTGGTCACCGGCGTGCCCGGGGCCACCACCGACCGTGAGGACCTCTCCTTCCAGGTCACCCTGGCGCTGCTGGCGCTGCGCACCGGCCGCCCGGTGAAGATGACCCTCACCCGCGAGGAGTCCTTCCACACCCACCCCTCGCGCCACCCCGCGCTGCTGCGCTACCGCCACCACGCCGACGCCGAGGGCACCCTGGTGAAGGTCGAGGCGCAGATCCTGCTGGACGGCGGCGCGTACGCGGACGTCTCCGCCGAGGCGCTGGCCGCCGCCACCGCGTTCTCGGTCGGCCCGTACGTCTGCCCGAACGTCTTCGTGGACGCCTGGGCGGTGCGCACCAACAACCCGCCGGCCGGGCGGATGCGCGGCGAGGGCGCGTTGCAGGCCTGCTTCGCCTACGAGTCGCAGCTGGACCAGCTGGCCGCCCGGATCGGCGTGGACCCGGTGGAGATCCGCCGCCGCAACGCGATGGCCACCGGTGACCCGATGCCCACCGGACAGGCCGTCACCTGCCCGGCGCCGGTCGGCGCGCTGCTGGAGGCCGTCTCGGCCGAGCCGCTGCCGGCCCTGCCGGTGGACGACCCGGACGCCGAGTGGCTGCTGCCGGGCGGACCCGGTGGCGCCGGCGACCCGGCGGCGGTGCGGCGCGGGATCGGCTACGCCGTCGGCATGGTGCACATGCTCGGCGCCGAGGGCGAGGACGAGGTCTCCACCGCCACCGTGCGGGTCAGCGGCGACCACGCCACGGTGATCTGTGCGGCCGTCGACTCCGGACAGGGCTTCGCCACGCTGGCCCGGCAGATCGTGCAGACCGTGCTGGGCGTCAGCGAGGTGTACATCGCGCCGGCCGACAGCGACCAGTCGATCGCCGGTCCCTCCGCCCGCGGCCGGCACACCTGGGTCTCCGGCGGCGCCGTCGAGCGCGCCGCGCTGATGGTCCGCCACCAGCTGCTGCAGCCGATCGCCGCCAACTTCGGGATGTCGGTGGAACTGCTGCAGATCGCCGACGGCAAGATCACCTCGTACGACGGGGTGCTCGGCATGCCGGTCGCCGAGGCGCTGGAGGGCAAGGAGCTCTGGGCGACGGCCCAGTGCCGCCCGCACCCCACCGAGCCGCTGGACGAGTCCGGGCAGGGCGACGCCTTCGTGTCGATCGCGTTCTGCGCGATGCGCGCGGTGGTGGACGTGGACATCGAGCTGGGCGCCGTCCGGGTGGTCGAGATGACGGTCGCCCAGGACGTCGGCCGGGCGCTGAACCCGCGGCAGATCGAGGACCGGATCGAGGCGGGCGTGGCCCAGGGCGTCGGCCTGGCGCTGCTGGAGGACCTGCGCACCGAGGGCGGCGTGCTGCTGAACCCCTCGCTCACCGGCTACCGGCTGCCCACCGCGCTGGACACCCCGCAGGTGCGGATCGCCGCCCTGCTGGAGGAGCGGGACGTGGTCGCCACCTTCGGGGCCAAGGCGGTCAGCGCCGCCCCCGCGGTGGTCGCCCCGGCGGCCGTGGCCGCCGCCGTCCGGGCGGCCACCGGCCTGCCGGTCGGCCGGCTGCCGATCCGGCCGGAGGACGCGGTCGCGGTCTGACGGGCGGGGGCGGCGGTTTCGGCCGACCGCCCCGGAAATGGCGGAAACAGGAAATGGGGCGGCGCCGCGGTTAGACCCCCCAAAACAGAAGCGGGGAGCGCCCGACGGCGCTCCCAACACAAGAACACCGCTGGGAAAACCGAGGACCAACACCACCGGCCCCC
>NZ_JBHWIR010000237.1:0-9077 GCF_042731835.1 Kitasatospora sp. NPDC059817
GGGGCGCGGGGGGGCCCGCCCCCCCGGGGGGGGGGGGGCCACCCCCCCCGGCCGCCGGGCGCCCCCGGGCCGGCCCGCCACGGCCTCCCGCGCGGTGGCCGCAACCGGCGGCGCCGCAAGGCCTCCCCCGGCCCGGGCACACTGCGCCGGACGGCGTTCGGTGCGGCGGGCCTCGCCTGCCTGGTGCTGGGCACCACCGTGGCGTTGTCCGGCCAGCACACCCCGGTGGTGCGGGTCGAGCCCTCGGTGCACGGCAGTACCGACAACCCGGCGGCCGCGCCCTCGGGAGGCCCCGGAACCGCGGGGACCACGGGGACGGCCGGGACCGCCGGGAGCTCGGCCGGCGCGCCGAAGCCCTTCGCCGCTTCGGCGCCGACCCGGCTGCTGGTCCCGGCCGCCGGGGTGGACGCCCCGGTGACCGGCCTCGGGCTGAATCCCGACGGGACGGTCGAAGTGCCGGCCGCCGACCGGGCCGACGAGGTCGGCTGGTACCGCAACGGGCCGACGCCCGGGGAGGCTGGCCCCGCCGTCCTCATCGGGCACTACGACACCGCGCACGGCCCGGCGGTCTTCCACGGCGTGCCGAAGCTGCGGCCGGGCGACCTGATCCAGGTGCGGCGCGCGGACGGCAGCACCGTGGACTTCAAGGTCCGCTCACTGCTCCAGGCCGCCAAGGACCGCTTCCCGACCGAAACGGTCTACGGTGACACTCCCGAACCCGCTCTCAGGCTCATCACCTGCGGCGGGCGGATCGGCTCGGACGGGCACTGGACGGACAACATCATCGTCCTGGCGGACCTGGCCGGTCCGGGCGGCGCGACCGGCTGAAGCCGCCGCGCCGTCCCGGTCGTCCCGGCCGTCGGGTCGTTTCGACTGTCGAACCGGCGCGGCGGCCGGGACGGCGGGACGGGAACCACCGACCGCCGTCCACGCGACCTACCACCGAGGCCGGTGCGGGGACGAACCGGCGCATCGCCGCAGACCAGGAGGACGAGCACCGACCGTGGCAGCAGCATCCCCACCCCGCCGCCGGCCCGTCGCCGTGCCGGTGGCGGCCCTCGCCGCCCTGGCCGTCCTCGTGACGCTCGCGGCCCTGGCCCTCGGCCGCGCCACCCCCGGCGGGCTCCAGGACCACGGCGCCACCCAGCCGGTGGCGCCGCCGCTGGTGGCCCAGCCGCTCTGGCCCGACCTGGCGGCCTCCCCGCCGCCGCGCCCTCCCGCCACCGGCGCCGGGGCCGCCACCCAGGCCGCGCCGCAACCCGTCCCGGACGTGACCGTCCCCGGGCACGACATCAAGACGGTCGACGTCCGTACCCTCCTCGCCAAGGACTCCACGGTGGGCCCGGAGGAGCGGCGCGCCCTGGACTCCTGCCCCGCCTGCGACGTCCGCAGCCCCGAGTTCCGTGACCTCACCGGCGACGGGCGGGACGAACTGGTCGTCTCCGTCGCCACCCCCGGGCCCGTGGTCCTGCACGTCTACCTGCTGGCCGACGACCGGCTGCTGCCCATCCTCCAGGTCGAGGTGCTGAAGGGGTTCAGCGCCGCGACCGTGGGATCCGACCTGTGGCTCTACGAGCCGACCGGCGCGTTCGTCCGGACCAGCAGCCACTACCAGTGGGACGGCGTCCGGCTCGGCCTGCTGGAGCGGAAGGTCGAGGACACCGGCCCGATCGCCGGCCCGATCGCCGGCCCGGCCAGCGGAGCCACGAACGGCGCCGCACAGACGCCCACCAGCACGCCCTCCGCCGGCCCCGCCGTCGCCCAGCGCAGCGGCCGCCCATCCGCCCAGCCGCAGCCCTCCCTGCCCGAAGCCGGCGCCGGCGCGGGCGTCTCCTCCCCGAAGACGGCCGTCCCGATCCCTGTCCGCCCGCCCTCGGCTCCCTCGGAAGCGAAGCCATGACCCCCGCAGCCGCGCCCGCCCACCCGCACATCCTGCTCGTCGAGGACGACGAGGTGATCCGGGAGGCCACCCGGATGGCCCTGGAGCGCTACGGCTTCCCGGTCACCACGGCCGCCGACGGCCTGGAGGGCCTGGAGGCCTTCCACGCCGTGCGCCCCGACCTCCTCCTGCTGGACGTCATGCTGCCGCTCCTCGACGGGGTCGGCCTCTGCCGCCGGATCCGGGAGGAGAGCCAGCTGCCGATCCTGATGATGTCGGCGCGCACCGACCCGGTCGACGTGGTGTCCGGTCTGGAGGCCGGGGCGGACGACTACGTCGTCAAGCCGTTCGAGAGCGCCGTACTGGTCGCCCGGATCCGCACCGTGCTGCGCCGGGTGCGGGTGGTCCCGGCCGAACCCGCGCTGCCCGAGGAGCCGGTGGACCCCGCCATCCCCGTCGCAGCGTCTGCCGTCGCCGTTCCCACCGCCGCCGTGCCTGCGGACGCCCCTTCCTCCGCGCTGCGCAGCTTCGACGGCATGCAGGTGGACACCGACAGCATGGAGGTGCGCGTCGACGGCCACCTCGTCCCGCTCACCCCCACCGAGCTGCGGCTGCTGCTGGAGTTCACCGCCGCGCCCGGCATCGTGCTGGAGCGCTCCACCCTGCTGGAACGCGTCTGGGACTACGACTGGGGCGCCGACACCCGGGTGGTGGACGTCCACGTGCAGCGGCTGCGCGCCAAGATCGGCTCCGGCCGGATCGAGACCGTCCGCGGGTTCGGCTACAAACTGCGGCGTCCGGCATGACCCTGCGCCGTCAGATCGCCACCGCCGTCGCCGCCATCGCCGTCCTGGTGGCGGTGGCCGTCGGCCTGCTGGTCCACCAGGCGATGATCCGTCAGCACGTGGACCAGGCCCGCGCCGCCGCGCTCGCCGCGCTCGGCTCGGCCGTGGACACCTACAAGCGCGGCGAGGTCACCGACCGGTTCGCCCTGGACGACCCGGCGCTGCCCCAGGGGCTGCGGACGCTCGCGGCCGACGGCCGTGAGGGCTCGCTGCTCGCCGGCGGTCCGCAGGGCGAGTCGATGTGGGCGGCCCGACCGGTCCAGACCGGGGTGCTCTCCGTCCGGGTGGACTTCACCCAGGACCGGCAGGCGATCGCCGACCTCGACCGGATCATCCTGATCACCGTCGTCGCCGCGGTCTTCACCACGGTCCTGGCCGGCGTGCTCGTCGCCGACCGGATCAGCCGCCGCCTGCGCACCGCGGCGACGGCCGCCCGGGGCATCGCCGCCGGCCGGACGGACACCCGGATCGGCGAGCTCGTCGACGGGAAGGACGAGGTCGCCGACCTCGCCGCCGCCGTCGACCTGATGTCCCGCACCCTGCACCAGCGGCTGGAGGACGAGCAGCGCTTCACGGCGGACGTCGCCCACGAACTGCGCACCCCGCTCACCGGCCTGGTCACCGCGGCCGAACTGCTTCCGCCCGGCCGCCCCACCCAACTCGTCCAGAACCGGGTGCAGGCCCTGCGCTCGCTGGTCGAGGACCTGCTGGAGGTCTCCCGCCTCGACGCCGACGCCGAGATCCCGGACTTCGCCCCCGTCCCGCTGGAGCGCGCGGTGCGCCGCACCGTCACGCTCACCGGCCTGGAGGTCGACGTGGACGTGGACGCGGCCGCCGACCGCCAGGTCCGCACCGACCTGCGCCGCCTCGACCGCATCCTCGGCAACCTGCTGCTCAACGCCCACCGGCACGGCACCGCGCCGATCCGGCTGCACGTCGACGGCCACCGGATCACCGTCCGCGACCACGGCCCCGGCTACCCCGACGACCTCCTCGCCCGCGGCCCCCAGCGCTTCCGCACCAACGCCCCCGAACGCGGACGCGGCCACGGACTCGGCCTCACCATCGCCACCGGCCACGCCCGGGTCATCGGCGCCGACCTCACCTTCACCAACCACCCCGACGGCGGCGCCCTCGCCACCCTCACCCTCCCCGACGACCCGTCCCACCCCTGACCGCTCAACCGCAGCCGTGAGATACGGCCGCCCAGGTGGCAGCGGTGGCCGGGGCCTGAGGCGGTCCCTCGGGTGGCCCCGGCCCGCCGGGTCGCCGGGTCGCTCGGCCGTCACTCGGCCGTCGCCCGGCCGCCGCTCAGCTGTCGCTCGGCTGGACGACGCACGCCGAGTTCGCGAGCATCGACCCGAAGCCGCCGAGCAGCGTGGAGACGACAGCCTTGCAGGCGGCGGCCTCCTGCGGGGTCTTGGGCCCGTCCGCGGCGGCCGCCGGCTGGGCGAGGGCGATCGGCGCGGCCAGCAGCAGTGCGCAGCACGCCACGCCCAGTACGGACCGCTGCACGAGGGCGGACTTCTTCAGGAGGGACGAGGGGAAGGACATGTGGGCCCCTTCGGGGGAGGTGGGATCGGCGGAAAGCCGAGCCATCCCTATCCGAAGGGGCTCGTCCGTTCCCGGATTCTGCGCCATCCGTGAGCGTGTTCAGGTCAATGATCCGTTCGGGGCCGGGCGAGCACCCCAGGCCCGTCGGCCACCCTGGTGCCCGAGCCCGGTCGAGTCCGGTCGGGGCCGGTCGAGCCCCGTCGAGCCCCCGGGACATGGCCGCGCTCGTCACGCTCCGGAACCGCCCAGGTCATTCCTGCGTTCACGATCACGTAACCGGCCGGAAGCGCGGCGTCGGTAGCGTCGGCGGCATGACGGCATCACGCACTCGCCCCGAACGGCTCTGGCACCGGCCTTTCCGCAGGTCCGACCGCAGGTGCGCGGCGCCCGAGGGCCAGGCCGCCCGGCTGCCCGCGCTCACCGGGGGCCCGTTGCGGCCCGCCCGTCCGCACCCCCCGGTCGACCGGCCGCGAGCCGTGACGGAGCCGGACCGGGCGGCGCCGTCCCGCCTGACGCTGGCGGACGGGACGGCGCTGACGCTGCGCCCCGCCGGACCGGCCGACCGGGCCGCGGCCCTGGCGATGCACCTCCGCTGCTCCCCCGCCTCGCTGCGGCTGCGCTACCACGGGCCGGTCCGCGACGCTGGCCGCTACCTGGACCACCTGCTGGACGCCCGGCACGGCCACAGCCTCGCCGCGACGGCCGCCGACGGGCGGATCGTCGCCCTCGGGCACCTGATGTGGGACGACGACGAGGCGGAGCTGGCGGTGCTGGTCGAGGACGCCTGGCAGCGGCGCGGACTCGGGCCGGCCCTGCTGCGGCAGCTCTCGGCGGCGGCCCGGGCGGCCGGTGTGACAACCGTGTACGCGGTGACCCACGCCTCCAACACCGGGCTGATCACCGCGATGCGCCGGCTGGCCGCGCCGCTGGACTTCCGGGCCGAGGACGGCACCCTGGTGATCACCGCCACGCTGGCCGCGGACGAGCCGGCCTCCTGCGCCCGCCCGGGCCGCTGATCTTTTCTTCACCACATCCTCACCCGGGAACCCCGAGAGCCCGGAGAGCGTCCCAAGCGACGAAGGCCCCCTCCGTACACCGCCTTCCCCGACGATCCGTCAGGGCGCCCGAAGCGGCGCCTCCGGCCGCGTCGCAGCAGGCTGCCTGGGGTCCGGATCGTCGAGCCGGGCGGCGGAGTCGGTAGGCTGGCCCCGTCCCCGCCGCCCGACGGCCCGTTAATCCGGACCCGGGTGGTGCCGCAGCAAGGAGGAACCACTGAGCATGGCAGGCACCGAATCGGAGCCCACAGGCGCACGCGACGCCTCGCTGCCGGCCCGCGCCAAGATCGCGGTCACGGCCGGTCGGGTCGCTGCCGCCGTGTCCCGCAAGGCCGGACGCGGAAGCGGCTCGGTGATCGGCGGCAAGGTCGCCCTGAGGCTCGACCCCGACCTGCTCGCCACCCTCGCCGACCACCTCGACGTCGTCCTGGTCAGCGCCACCAACGGCAAGACCACCACGACCCGCCTGATCGCCGAGGCGCTGCGCGCCGCCGGCCCGGTGGTCTCCAACGCCCTGGGCGCCAACATGCCGGCCGGCATCACCTCCGCCCTGGCCGGCGGCTCGGACGCCCGCTTCGGCGTGATCGAGGTCGACGAGAAGTACCTGGCGGGCGTCGCCCGCGACACCCGCCCCAAGGCGATCGCCCTGCTCAACCTCTCCCGCGACCAGCTCGACCGCGCCGCCGAGACCCGGATGATGGCCGAGAAGTGGCGCGAGGGCCTTCAGGACACCGAGGCCGTGGTCATCGCCAACGCCGACGACCCGCTGGTGACCTGGGCCGCCTCCTCCTGCAAGAAGGTGGTCTGGGTGGCCGCCGGGCAGGCCTGGAAGGAGGACGCCTGGTCCTGCCCCGCCTGCGGCGGTGTGATGCAGCGCCCCGGCGACGACTGGTTCTGCCAGGAGTGCGGCTTCCGGCGCCCCAACCCGCACTGGGCGCTCCAGGGCACCCACGTGATCGACCCGCAGCGCGGCGCCTGGCCGATCCAGCTCCAGCTGCCCGGCCGGGCCAACCTGGCCAACGCCACCAGCTCGGCCGCCGTCGCCGCCGTGTTCGGCGTCTCCCCGCAGGTCGCGCTGGAGCGGATGCGCTCGGTCTCGGCCGTCGCCGGCCGCTACGACGTGGTCCAGTACCAGGGCCGGGACATCCGGCTGCTGCTGGCCAAGAACCCGGCCGGCTGGCTGGAGACCTTCTCGCTGATCGACGGCCCGCCCGCGCCGGTGATCCTCTCCGTCAACGCGCTCGACGCCGACGGCACGGACACCTCCTGGCTGTGGGACGTCGACTACGAGCGCCTCGCCGGGCACCCGGTGTTCGTGATGGGGCAGCGCAAGCTGGACCTGGCCGTCCGCCTGGAGGTCGCCGGACTGCAGTTCCACGTGGTGGACACGCTGGAGCAGGCCGTCCGGATGGCCCCGCCCGGCCGGATCGAGGCCATCGCCAACTACACCGCCTTCCAGCAGCTGCGGAAGGTCGTGGCCGGCTGATGCCGCGCCTGCAGCCCCATCTGATCGTGACGGAAGGCCTTCGAGGATGAGTGAGAGCAGCCTGCGCGTGGTCTGGGTCTACCCGGACCTGCTCAGCACCTACGGCGACCGCGGCAACGCCCTGGTCGTGGAGCGCCGGGCCCGCCAGCGCCATCTCAACGTGACCCGGATCGACGTCCGCTCCGACCAGTCCGTCCCCACCAGCGGCGACATCTACCTGATCGGCGGCGGCGAGGACCGTCCGCAGCGGCTCGCCGCCGAGCGGCTGCGCAACGACAGCGGCCTGATCCGGGCCTCCGAGAACGGCGCGATCATCTTCGGCGTCTGCGCGGGCTTCCAGATCATGGGCCACGAGTTCGTCAACGACCTCGGCGAGCGCGAGCCGGGCCTCGGCCTGCTCGACGTCTGGACCACCCGCGGCGACGGCGCCCGCTGCGTCGGCGACGTCCTCGCCGACGTCGACCCGCGCCTCGGCCTGCCGCAGCTGACCGGCTTCGAGAACCACCAGGGCGTCACCCACCTCGGCCAGGGCGTCCAGCCGCTGGCCACCGTGGTCGCCGGCCGGGGCAACGGCACCGGCGACGGCACCGAGGGCGCCTGGCGGGACACCGTGTTCGGCACCTATCTGCACGGCCCGGTGCTGGCCCGCAACCCCGCCGTGGCCGACATGCTGATCAAGCTGGCGCTGGACGTCAACGCCCTGCCGCCGGCCGACACCACCTGGTACGACGCGCTGCGCGCCGAGCGCATCGCCGCCACGACGCGCCCCGCGTAGTACGTCCGCCCGCCCCGGAGCCCGGGTGCCCGCGATGCGGTCACCCGGTTCAGGGGCGGCCCCGGACGTACCACAATGGGGCTGCCTACTGCACACCCTCCTCGGCAGCAGGCTGCACTTCCGCGCGGGGGCGCCGACGGCGCCGCTCCCGCGTCGGCTCCTGCCCGGCCGGACCAGGGGCCGTATGCTCGACTTCGCGGCCGTTTTCGGGCGTTCTGTCCGGATCGGCCGGTCCTTCACCCCGCGGCCACCTCCCCGCCACTCCGGCGTGGGAGCGCCCCGCTACGGTGACGGCTCGTCGTCCCAGCCTGTAGTCCGGCCGTTCCTCGGTTCTGCTCGGGAGTTGCAAAGCTAATGCGTATCGGAGTGCTGACCAGCGGCGGTGACTGCCCCGGCCTGAACGCGGTGATCCGTTCCGTGGTCCACCGGGGGGTGGTCGACCACGGCGACGAGATCATCGGTTTCCAGGACGGCTGGCGCGGTCTCCTGGAGGGCGTCCACCGGCCGCTCACCCTCGACTCGGTGAGCGGCATCCTGGCCCAGGGCGGCACGATCCTCGGCTCGTCCCGGGTCCAGCCCAGCCACCTGCGCGACGGCGTCGAGCGCGCCAAGCGACTGTGCGCGGACCTCGGCATCGACGCGGTGATCCCGATCGGCGGCGAGGGCACCCTCAAGGCCGCCAAGCTGATGAGCGACGCCGGACTGCCGGTGGTCGGGGTCCCGAAGACCATCGACAACGACATCGCCTCCACCGACGTCACCTTCGGCTTCGACACCGCCGTCTCGGTCGCCACCGAGGCGCTGGACCGGCTGAAGACCACCGCCGAATCCCACCAGCGGGTCATGGTCGTCGAGGTCATGGGCCGCCACACCGGCTGGATCGCGCTCAACGCGGGCATGGCCGCCGGCGCGCACGCCATCGTCGTCCCGGAGCGGCCGTTCCACATCGACAAGCTGACCGCCGTCGTCCGCGAACGCTTCGACCGGCAGAAGAAGTTCGCCATCGTGGTCTGCGCCGAAGGCGCCAAGCCCGAGCCCGGCACCATGCACTGGGAAGAGGGCACCAAGGACATCTACGGCCACGAGCGGTTCACCGGCATCGCCACCCAGCTCTCCCGCGAGCTGGAGCACCGCCTCGGCAAGGAGGCCCGCCCGGTGATCCTCGGCCACACCCAGCGCGGCGGCACCCCGACCGCGTACGACCGGGTGCTCGCCACCCGCTTCGGCTGGCACGCCGTCGAGGCCGTCCACAAGGGCGCGTTCGGGCACATCACCGCACTGCAGGGCACCAACATCAACCTGGTGCCGATCGCCGAGGCGGTCGCCGAGCTGAAGACCGTCCCGCAGGAGCGCTACCTGGAGGCGGAGACGGTCATCTGACCTCCCCCGCCCCGTCGGGGGGGGGGGGGGGGCGCGCCCCCCGCGCGGCCGCGGGCGGCGGGCGGCCCCGCCCCCCCCCCCCCCCGGCGCGGCGCGCGGGCGC
>NZ_JBHWIR010000238.1:0-2556 GCF_042731835.1 Kitasatospora sp. NPDC059817
CAGTGCACGCACTCCGACGCCGCGCGCTGATCCGACGTGATCCGAAAGAGAGCCCCTAGTCTTCGCGCCGGGTCTCGCGCTGGAGATCGGCCACGTGGTGGAGGGCGGTCTTGAAGGCGGCGTACTCCCGCGCGCCCAGGGCCTTCGCGTGGCGCTCCTCGATCGAGCGCATGATGGCGGCGGCCGCCGCCATCTGGAGCAGGCCTCGTTCGGTGGGGTGGATCAGTTTGGCGCGGCGGTCCGCGGGGTCGGGTCTGCGTTCGACGTAACCCAGGCGTTCGAGGTCGTCGACGAGGGTCCCGATGACCTGCTTGTGCTGTCCGGAGGCGCGGGCGAGTTCGCTGGCCCGGATGCCGTCGGTACGCAGGTAGGCGAGTACGGCGCCGGCGCGGGGCTGGATGTCGTCGAAGCCCTGTTCGGCGAGCACGGTGAACAGCTCGCGCTGGACGGAGAAGAGCACCCGGGCGGCGAGCACGCCGAGGTCCGGTTCCGCCGCCTGGTGTCCGCTCAACGCCTCTCCCGCTTCCGCCGTCTTTGGGCCCGCCCCGCGTTCCGCCCTGTGACCAGCAACTTTAGTCGCCCGCCCGGTGGGCTCGGGCGGCACCCCAGGCGCTCCGGCGCCCCGCCCTGACCAGTGCTTGCGCCCCGGGGGACAGGGGTATAGCGTCGAAGTAGTCACTAATCTTGACTATCAAGATTAGTGACTACTGGCCGCCAACGGAGCCGTGGTTCAACCCGAAGGAGCGCACGATGAACGAGCACAGCAAGTTCCTGGAGCCGGTCACCCGGGAGAACGCCGCCGTGGTCCTGGTCGACCACCAGGTGGGCCTGCTGTCCGGTGTCCGGGACATCCCGCTCGGCGAGCTGAAGCACAACGTGGTGGCGCTGGCGCGCGCGGCGACCGTGCTCGGCATCCCGCTGGTCGTCACCACCACCGCGGCCGACAGCATGTGGGGGCCGACCACCCCGGAACTGGTCCAGGCCCTGCCGGCCGGACAGCGGATCATCGACCGCAGCACGGTCAACGCCTGGCACGACGGCCGGGTCCGCGAAGCCATCGAAGCCACCGGGCGGCAGAAGCTGATCTTCGCCGGAGTGTCACTGGAAGTGTGCGCGGCGCTGCCCGCGATCGCCGCGACGGCCGCCGGGCACCACGCGTACGTCGCCGTGGACGCCTCCGGCACCTTCAGCCAAGCCAAGCGCGAAGCGGGACTGCTGCGCATGCAGCAGGCGGGCGTCACCGTCTCCGACTACGCCACCCTCATGGTCGAGGCCCTGGCCGACAACGCCGCCCCCGAGGCCGGCGACCTCTACGCCGCCCTCGACATGCCCTTCGCCGTCCTGGTCGGCCAGATCTCAGCGGCCGCCCGCCCCGCGTAACGGCCCGCGTACCCACCTCACCCGGCCATCGCCGACCCACACCACGGGGGGATGTGCCTCGCCCCGTCGCCTGTCAGTACCAGCTGGCATGCTGCCGGGCAGAAGAGGACGGCAACGGGTGGCAAGGGCTGTGTGCGATGGGTTTTGAGGGCGGGGTCTGGCGTCTGGTGCGCGGGGAAGAGCTGGTGGGCGAGATCGTGGTCGAGGAGACGGACTTCCCCTGGCTCCACGGGCGCTTCGTGCCGGGAACGGCGTTCCCCGCCGTCCAGCCGCTCTTCGCCCGTTCGCTCGCGCTGTCCGAGGCTGAGGACTGGGAGGCCTTCGACGACGCGTACGACGAGATCACGCGCACCGTGTCGATGCTCTCGCCCTCGGGCCCGGTCGCCGAGTTCCTGCTGCACATCCAGGACGACAGGGCTTGGTTCCGGTGGAGCGACGAGCCGTTCGAGGACGCGGACGGGCCGTTCGAGGACGTGGACGGGCAGGGCGGACGTGAGGCGGGCAGTGCCGGACCATCCGCGAGAAGTGACGTCGACGTCGACCACGGCCTCGACCTGCCGGTGATGACCTGGGAGCGGTTCTGGCAGTTGATCGAGGTCCTCGGGGGCGAGGCCGGTACCGAGACGTGCGAGCGCCTCGAAACCGCCTGCGCCCGCCTCACCGAGGTTCTCGCACGCGAACCGCTGGGCCAGATCATCGGCTTCGGTGAGCGTCTCGCCGAGGCGCTGCACCGCCTGGACCAGGAGCAGTTCGGGACGCTGCCGATCACCGGGGCGGTGTTGCCCGACGGCTCGCCGTTCCCTCAGTCGAGCGACCACTTCCTGTACGCGCGAGCTGCGGTCGTGGCTGCGGGCCGCGGCGTGTACGAGAGCATGTTCCACGATCCCGAACGGTTCGCTCCGTACACCGCGCGACAGTGTGAACCGCTGCTCTACGTGCACGAGGAGGCGTTCGAGCTCGTGACCGGGACGGAGTGGGACCGCCTCACCCGCTACGACTACGAGTCCTGCTCGAACGCGGACGGCTGGCCCGAGCTCCGCGGCTGAGCGCCGCCTGTCGCAGAGCACCGTTCGCCGCAGGCCCGGGCCCCGCTCGGGGGGCGAGAGGGGGCGGGGTTTCTGGCGGGGGGAGGGGCGCGCGGCGGCCCCGCGGGCCGGGGCGGGGGGGGCGATAAGC
>NZ_JBHWIR010000238.1:2566-4654 GCF_042731835.1 Kitasatospora sp. NPDC059817
GTTCCAGCCCGAGGCAGCGGGTGAACATGGTGGCGGCCCCCGGGGACGCCGCGGCGGCCGGCCACCGCGCGCGGGGGCCCCCCCCGCCGGGGGCGCCCCCCGGGGCCGGGTTTCCTGGCGGCTGCCGGTCCGTCCGGCAGCCCGGCAGGCGGCTCAGGCTTCGATGTTCTCCAGGTCCGCGAGCAGGCCCGGGTGCGTCGGCTTCCAGCCGAGGGCGGTACGGGTGTGAGCGCTGGAGGCGGGCTGGTCGGCCGCGAAGACCGGGCCGAGGGGGCCGAAACTCTCCTGCGGCACCGGCTCGACCGGAAGGCCGAGTCGTCGTCCGATGACCGAGGCGATGTCGCGTACCGCGTCGCCTTCGTCGGCGACGGCGTGCCACGCGCTTCCGGCCGGGGCCTTCTCCAGGGCGAGCCGGAACAGGACGGCGGCGTCGAGCGCGTGGACGGCGGGCCAGCGCTGCGCGCCGTCTCCGGGGTAGCCGACGACGCCGGTGCCGCGGGCGATGCCGGTGAGCAGCCCGGCGAACCCGCCCTGGCCCCGGTTGTGGACCGTGCGCGGCAGCCGTACCGCCGAGCTGCGCACGCCGCGTGAGGCGAGTGCGAGTGTGCGGTTCACCGACAGGCTGCGTCCGCTGACGGGGCCGTCCAGCGGCAGCGGGTCCTCCTCGGTCGAGGCGCGTCCCGCCACGAGGGGCGTGCCGGACGCGGTGACGAGAGGCCTGTTCGTGCCGACGAGGGTGTCGCCGAGGGCCGCGAGTGCGGCGCTCTCCTCGGCGATCCCTCGCGCGAGTGCGTCGGGCGAGCTGAAGTCGTTGCTGAAGGCGAGGTGGATGACGCCGTCCGCCTGTTCCGCGCCGGTCCGCAGCACGTCGAGGTCGGCGAGCCCGCCGCGGAGCACGTCGGCGCCGGCGGTTTTCGCGCCGGCCGCGGAGGCGTCGGATCGGGCGAGGGCGGTGACCAGGTGGCCTGCGGCGAGCAGTTCGGTGACGACGGCAGAGCCGATCAGGCCTGTGCCGCCGGTGATGAAGACGCGCATGGTGAGCTCCGAGGAGTGATGCGACTGTTGTCCCATCACTGTACGACGCGATGCGACACTTGTCCCGTCATCTAGACTGGCAATATGCCGCGATGGAAACCCGATGCCCGACAGCGCCTGGTCGTGGCTGCGCTAGGCCTGTTCGCCGAGCAGGGCTACGACGAAACGACCGTCGCTCAGATCACCGAGCGGGCAGGGCTCACGCGGAGCACCTTCTTCCGCCACTTCACCGACAAGCGCGAGATCCTCACCATGGGACAGACGGCGCTCAGCCGCCTGCTGGCCGAGGGCATCGACGGCGCCCCCGCGGACGCGACGCCGATGACGGCCGTCGCGGCCGGACTCGAACGCGCATCGGGCGAGATGACGTCGTTCAACCGCGAGCTCAGCCCGCTGCTGCACGCGGCGATCGAGGCGAACGCGGAGTTGCAGGCGCGCAACGTGCTGAAGTGCATCGGCATGGCCACGGCGATGGTCGACGCGCTGAAGCGACGGAACGTCGCGGAACCCACGGCGCAGGTGGCCGCCGAACTCGGCGTCCTCGCGTTCAGGCTCGGCTACGCCCGGTGGACCGACCCCAGCCACGACGAGGACCCCGGCGGGCTGGCGCCCCACACGCGCGCCGCGTTCGACGAACTCCGCGCGGCAGTCGCTGTGCTCCACTGAGCTCCGCCGATCTCCGCTGAGCCCCGTATCGGCCGCTACGAGGAATCCTGCCGCCGTTTGCTGCCGCGTAGAGTGGATACGGAGAGTGCTGGATCACGGCTTCCCTTCTCGGAGGGTTATCGGTGAGACACGCGGATGCCTCCGGCGAGGCGGTGTCGGTCCGGCTGTTCCTGGACTTGGTCGACGGCGGCGCGAGTCGCGCCCGGCCGATCTGATCTGCGCGTCGACGCCTCGTCTCGGGAGAGGCGATCCTGCTCGCGGCGGTTGCGGCGCGCGGGAGGAGACCTTCGCCATGAAACTGACCGCCGAGCGGCGGGGGGCCGCCCGCCGCCCTTGGGCGCCGCCCACCCCCCCACCCCCCCCCGGGTGCCCCGCCCCCCGCGGGCG
>NZ_JBHWIR010000238.1:4664-9048 GCF_042731835.1 Kitasatospora sp. NPDC059817
TGGGGTTCCTGATGGGGGGGGTTGCGGCGCGGGGGTGGTGAAGTTCGCCTTTAAACTGCCCGCCGCGGGGCTGCGGACCTCCGTCCGCTGTGCCGCTCCGACCTCCACGCATCCACCGCCGGTGTCCGCCGCCGACGTCGGCCTGCTGGTGCTCCGGCTGGCCGGCCTGCTGCTGGCCGGCCACGGTGCCCAGAAACTCTTCGGCCTGTTCGGTGGCGCCGGTCTGCATGCCACCAGTAAGGGCTTCGAGGCCCTGGGTTACCGGCCCGGCGTCCTCTTCGCCACGCTGGGAGGAGCCTCAGAGCTGTGCGGCGGCCTGGGCCTCGCCCTCGGGCTGTTCACCCCGCTGGCCGCCGCCGCCGTGATCGGGGTGATGATCAACGCGATGTCCGTCACCTCGGGCAGAGGCCTGTGGGCCGACAAGGGCGGCATGGAGTACCCGCTGTGCCTGGCGCTGATCGCGATCGCGGTCTCCGCCATCGGCCCCGGACGCCTGGCACTGGACCACCCGTTCCGGTGGGGCCAGGGCGGGTGGTGGAGTGCGGCCGTCGCCCTGGGGATGGGCGGCATCGGCGCGGGCATCGTGCTGTCCCTGCAAGGGGTGACTCTCTAGCGCCGCGTCAGCACCGCGTTGGACCACCACTACGTGCGCGAAGCCAGGACCAGCAACCCGTCGCATCCCTCAGCAGGTGTGGCCGCTGGGCAGCGCGGAACCGTCCGACTCGCCGAGCCCGGCACGCGGTCGCGCCGTCATCCGGCGTGGTCGTAGTCCGGCAGGATCACGCCGCTGTGGGCGGCACGTCCCCCCGTTCCCGCCGAGGTGGTGGGGTTGCGCAGGGCCGCGTTGCGGGTGTCGAGCATGTCCTGGGTGCCGGGGATGAGGGTGGTGCCGCCGGAGGTGGCCAGCGCCTGGTTCCGCTCGACGAAGGGGCGCGCCTTGCGCTCGTAGGCCGCGAAGGCGGCCGCGTGGTCGGTGTGGCCGGCGAGCTCTCCGGCCAGGAGGTAGGCGCCGACGAGCGAGACGCTGGAGCCCTGGCCGGATAGGAACGAGGTCGCGTGGGCCGCGTCACCGGCGAGGGCGACGCGGCCACGGGACCAGGTGGGCATGTGGATCTGGCTGACGACGTCGAAGAACAGGTCGTCGGCCTCGCACAGCGCGTCCACCAGGCGCGGGATGTGCCAGCTGCGCTCGGGGAAGGCGGCGGCGACGAGTTCGCGCTGCGCCTGCGGGTCCCGGAAGGCGTCGACGGGGGCGTCCTCCCGCTTGAGGAGGAGGAACCCGTGTATGCGGTCGGCGGGTTCGTGGGCGTAGAGGACGGCCGCGCGGCCTGGCGTGTTCCAGATGATCCCTTCGTGGGCGAGGCCCAGGTCGTTCGCGAGGGTGAAACCGGCGAAGACGTGGCCGAGGTAGCGGTGGAACGCGTCCTCGGGGCCGAAGACCAGCCCGCGGGTGTTGGAGTGCAGCCCGTCGGTGCCGATCACCAGGTCGAAGGTGCGGTGGGCACCGCTGTCGAAGGTGACGTCGACGCCGTCCGCCCGGTCGTCCAGGGTGGCGATGGAGTCGCCGAAGAGGAACTCGACCCGGTCGCGGAGCGGGGCGTAGAGGGCGCTCGCCAGGTCGCCGCGCCGTACTTCCAGGTCCAGGCCTGCGGCGCCTCCGGTGACGGCCTCGGGGGCGACGGAGCCGATGAGCGCCCCGTCCGCGTCCACGAACGAGAGCTTGCGCGTGTCCACGTGGGCTGCGCGCAGCTGCGGGAGCAGCCCCATGCGGTCGACGACCTCGCGGGCGGCGCCGCGGATGTCGATGGCGTACCCGCCGCCCCGTACGGCTGACGCCCGTTCGACGACGGTGACGTCGAAGCCGTAGCGGTCGAGCCAGTAGGCGAGGGCGGGGCCGGCGATGCTCGCGCCCGAGATGAGGACCTTGCGGTTCGCGGAGTGGTTGTTCACGGTGTGCTCTCCTCCTGGCGGCGCAGCCCGGCGGTCGCCTCCTGGCGGTCACACCGAAGATGCGTACCTTAGGTATCTTTATGGACGGCACAGTGCACCCGCGGAGAGCGGGCGCAGCCCCAGGATATAGATACCTAAGTTAGGTATTCAAGTGGAGGTGGTGGTCCGATGACCGCGGACTCGCCGGGCAACCCCGGCGCGGACGAGCAGGCGGCAGCCGTCTGGGCGGCCCTGCCCCGGCTGGCCCAGCTGAGCAACGCCATGACCCGCGGACGCCTGGCCGAACGGGCGGCCGACGCAGCGGGACTCGCCCTGGAGCGCCCCGCACTGAGCGCGCTCATGACCCTGCACATGGCGGACCGGCCGCTGCGCATCGGTGAGATCGCCGAACGGATGCAGGTGGTCGGCCCGCACGTCACGCGACAGGTCCAGGCGCTGGAGCGGCGCGGCCTCGTCCACCGCGTCGGCGATCCGCACGACCGGCGTGCCAGCCTCATCGAGGCGACCACTGAAGGAACGAGGGCGGCGAACGCCTACGCGACGTCCATGATCGGCTGGTTCACGGACGCGATAGCGCACTGGTCGGACCAGGACCGCGGGGACCTGGGCCGCCTGCTCGCGAAGCTGGCCGACGACGTCATCGCCCGCCTGGCCCTCCTCGACGACGGCGGCGGCGGCAGGTGACGGCACCTGAACGGTCAAGGCGGCACCTTGAAAACCCGTCCCACCCCACCTCGTTCGGGTGAAACCTCCGCGGCCGCCGGCATCGGAGGGCCCGGACGGCGACATCATGCCTCCATGATCACTTCGCTTCCTCGGCCCCGTCCTCGGCCCGCCCGCCGGCTGCGTGCGGGTGCTGCCGCCCTCGCCGCCCTCGGCGCGCTCGCCCTCACCGCCACAACTGCCGCCGCCGCCCCCGCGCCACGCCAGGCCGCCCCGTCCACGCGTACAGTCGCCGAGCCGCACTGCGGCGAATGGGTCGACTACAACGGCAACGAGGACCGCCGGATGAAGAGCTGGCTGTGCCTCTACGACAGCGGGGACGGGGGGATCTACCCGACGCTGTGGACCGAGTGCGGCTGGTGGAAGATCATCGGCTGGGCGGACCCGCCGAACGGCTGCCGCATCTGGGAGCCCAGCTCCTACGAGATCACCTTCCCGGACGGCACCAAGACCAAGGACGCGCTCTTCCCCGGCGCCTCCGGCAAGAACAGTGCCGCGAGCAACGGCAGCACCTACCCCTGCCAGAACGGCACCTGGAAGCTGTGGTCCTACTACGGCGTCCAGATGAAGGACATCCTCGGGAACTGGGGCAGCAACGTGGCCGCCACCCACGAGGTCACCTTCAACGTCACCTGCCCCTGACCTGGCATCCGCTGAGGGTCCGGACCTGGTCCGGACCCTCAGCGCCGGGCAGTTCGCGATCGGGCCCCGAACCGGCCGCCGCCGGAGCAGCAGCAGCCGCCGCCGCACCGTTGACCGTTGGTCACCACCGGCCCGGTCCGCGGCGGTACGCCCCGCCGTCGCGCCGCCACCTACCGGGCCGCGGCCTCGTGGTGAATCATGGAGGCGGCCGAACGGAGCGAGGGCCTCGGGGCGGACGGCACCAGGTCGGCCGCCGGCGGTCCTCATCGAGTGGGACGGGAACAGCATGCCTCTTAGCGGCGAATACCAACCGAGCCCGGAGAAGTGGGTCAGCGACCAGGTCGCGCTGTACGAGGGCTCCGGGGGCACCGAGGGCACGACGCTCCGGGGCGTGCCGGTGGTCGTCCTCACCAGCCTGGGGGCCAAGAGCGGCAAGATCCGCAAGAACCCGCTGATGCGGGTGGAACACGAGGGGACCTACGCCCTGGTGGCCTCGCAGGGCGGCGCGCCCAAGAACCCCACCTGGTACCACAACCTGGTCGCGCACCCGCAGGTCGAGCTCCAGGACGGTGCCGTGCGCCAGGACATGACGGCGCGCGAGGTCGAGGGCGCGGAGCGGGAGCTGTGGTGGGCCCGCGCGGTCGAGGTCTGGCCGGACTACGCCGCGTACCAGACGAAGACGGACCGGGTGATCCCCGTCTTCGTGTTGGAGCCGGAGACCGCCGGTCGTTGACCCCGAACGGCTCGGGCGGGGCCCGGAGCGCCGGAAACCGCCCGCCCGCCCGAGCCCTTCGCCCGGCACGGCAGCTCCCGTGCACGACGCGACGTGTCATGACGCGACATGACATGACAGGAGCGGAGAACCCGGCCGGAGCGGGTGAACCGACCGGTCCGTCGAGGCGTCCCGATCTTCGACGAGCTCCAGTACCTGATCGACGAGACCGACGCCCGCTGAACGGTCCCGAAGTGGGGGGCCCCCCCCCCCCGGGGCGGGCGGCCCCGGGGCCCCCCGGGGGGGGGCCCCCCCCCCGGCGGGGGGGGTTTAAAAAAAAACCACCCCCCCAGACCC
>NZ_JBHWIR010000239.1:0-8990 GCF_042731835.1 Kitasatospora sp. NPDC059817
TTTTGTGTGGTTGTTTCTGACTCCAGTCTCCGCGCGCGCTCTCTCGTGGGAGCGTGTGGGTCTGGGTCGACACCGGGGGCCGCTTGGACTGCGGGCTACGGGTTACGGGTTGGGGATGCTGCAGTTGCTGTCCTGCGGGCCCGCCAGGGAGGCGCCGTTGGAGTAGTCGTGCTGGGTGCTGTAGGCGGGGCAGATCTGGTCGAGCGACGCGACGGCCGTCCAGATGTCCGGGGAAGTGGCGTGGATGTTGACGTAGCCGTAGACGTCCTTGCTGCTCTGGTCCCCGATGGTCGCCTGGCCGGCGTAGCCGTTGCTCGCCATCAGGTACACCTTGACCTGGGAGCCGTTTCCCTGGAAGCCGCCGGACCACTGGAAGTGGGCGATCGCCGTCTGGCTACAGCTGTCGTACTGCTGCTCGACCTGGCCGACGTAGACGCCGTTGTTGTAGATGTTGCCCGGGAGGCCCTGGTCGCTCACCCCGCAGGCGAGACGCGGGGCCGGGGCGGCCGAGGCGGCGGTGCTCATCGTGAGCGCGGCGGTCGCCGCGAGGGTGACCGTGGCGACGGCGTGGCGAATACGCATTGGGTGTTCCCCCTGGGTCGGTCCCACGGCCGGAGCGGCCGGGGTTCGAGGGGAGCGTAGGCAGGCGCCGAGGAGGCGACGTAGGCGCGTTCAGGCCAAAACCCTTAGCTGGGGCGCCAGTTGAGGGGGATTTACCACCCCGCCGGCGGACGGATGACGGGAGTTGGGATCCCCGCCACCCGCCCGTCGCGTAGCCCTACGCCCCGGCGGGACGGGTGGAGCCGTAGGAGCGTTCGACCTTGGCGACGAGGAGGGAGCAGGCGGGCCCGGACGGCCGGGGCCGGGCGTGGGAGCGGCGCTGGCGATCTTTCCCCCGGCTGCTCTGGTGGTCCTGGTCGGCACGTCGGCCGCCGGGGTCCGCTCGGCGGTGGCGGACCTGCGGCTGGCCGGCGAGGAGAACCCGGCCGTCGTCGAGATGCTGTCCGACGTCCCGGCCAGGGTCGCCAAGCTGGAGGACCTGGAGGACGAAGGCCCGGGCGCCGACGTGTGGTGGTCGATCGCCGACCTCGAAGCCGGACCAGGCCCGTGGTGGACCTGACCGACACCGGGGACCGGCTCCTGCAGATCACCGACACCCACCCCACCCTCGCCTACCGCCGCCCCTGACCCGCCATGCCGCCCGGCGCGGCGGGTTCACGGCAGCGGGGTGGCCAGCAGCGGCTGATCACCCTGCCGGCCGGGGCCCAGGCACCGGGCGGTGCCGGCGCGGATCGCCACGCGCAGGGTGCCGGCCGGGTCGGGGGCGGTCGAGTGCAGCACCACCTGGGACTTCGTGGCCCGGATCTCGACCAGCTGGCGGAGGGGTCCACCTCGGGTGACGGCCCCCGGCCCGGCCGTCGAACCCGCCCCCGACGGCGGCACCGCCTACGCCCTCGGCCTCGCCGAGCCGGTCAGACCTGGTTGAGGCCGCCGTCGACGAAGAGTTCGGCTCCGGTGGTGAAGGAGCTCTGGTCCGAGGCGAGGAAGAGAGCCGCGGCGGCGACCTCGTCGGGGCGTCCGATCCGGCCCAGCGGAATCCTGGCGACGAGCTCGTCCAGCGCGGGCGCCTGCTCCGCGATCAGACTGCGGATGGCGGGAGTCTCGATCGGGCCGGGGCTGATGGCGTTGACCCGGATGCCGCGGCCCGCGAGCTCGGCGGCCCACGTGCGGACGAGGTTGCGGTCGGCGGCCTTGGTGGCGCTGTAGACGCTCATCGCCTGGACGCCCGTCGACGCGTTGGTGGAGGCGAGCACGATCACCGAGGCGCCGTCCGGCAACAGGGGCAGCGCCTTCTGGACGGTGAAGACCACCCCCCTGACGTTGATGTCGAAGGTCCTGTCGTAGTGCTCCTCGGTGATCTTCCCGAGCGGGGCGAGCTCGCCGACGCCGGCATTGGCCACCACGACGTCCAGCCGTCCGCTGCGTGCCTCGATCGCCGCGAAGAGCCGGTCGAGGTCGTCGAGATTCGACACATCGCTCTGGACGCCGATGGCCCGTTCGCCGACGGCTTCCACGGCCTCGTCCAGCTCGGCCTTGCGCCGGCCGGTGAGGTAGACGGTGGCACCTTCGGCGGCGAACCGACGGACGACGGCGAGACCGATCCCGGCCGAGCCCCCGGTCACCAGGGCGACCTTCCCATCCAGCTGTCCCATGGTTTCCACTCCCTTGACCATCACTGCTTCGACCATCGCTGGAGTTACTGCTTCCGGTGGGAGCGCCGAAGCCCCCGCCGGGAATTCCCACGGGCGTTCCGTGTCCACCGGCGCCGCCCGGCCCCGGAAGCCGTCCGAGGCGGCTTTCCCAGCTCGTTCTCCTCGGCCGCGTGGCCGGTGAGGAAGAGGAAGACGTCGTCGAGGGTGGGCCTGCGCAGGCCGATGTCGTCGATGAGGACGCCCAGCCCGTCCAGCTCGCGGATGACGTCGGCGAGCACCCGTGCGCCCCCGCCCACCGGCACGAGGATTCGCCGGGTGTGCTGCTCCACGCTGAGCGGGCCCCCACCGTACGGGGCGAGCGCCGCGACGGCCGCACCGATCTGCTCGCGGTCGTGGACCACCACCTCCACCCGCTCGCCGCCGGTCCTGGTCTTGAGGTCGTCGGCGGATCCGCGTGCGATCACCCGGCCGTGGTCGACCACGACGATGTCGTGCGCCAGCCGGTCGGCCTCCTCCAGGTACTGGGTGGTGAGCAGCAGGGTGGTGCCCTCCGCGGCCAGCATCTCGACGACCTCCCACAGCGCCAGCCGGTTGCGCGGGTCCAGGCCGGTGGTGGGCTCATCGAGGAACATCACCGGGGGCCGCACCACCAGCGCGGCCGCCAGGTCGAGCCGGCGGCGCATGCCACCGGAGTAGGTCCTGGCCGGCCGGTCGGCCGCCTCGGCGAGGTCGAACCACTCCAGCAGCTCGCGGGCGCGCGCCTTGGCGTCCCTGCTCCGCATCTGGTAGAGCTCGCCGACCATCTGGAGGTTCTCCCGGCCGGTGAGGTATTCGTCGACCGCCGCGTACTGGCCGCAGAGGCCCAGCAGGCTGCGGGCCCGGCCGGGGTGCTTGAGCACGTCCACCCCCGCCACGTGGGCGCTGCCCGCGTCGGGCCGCACCAGGGTGGTGAGCACCCGTACCGTGGTGCTCTTGCCGGCGCCGTTGGGGCCGAGCAGGCCCAGCACCGTCCCCTCCGGCACGTCCAGGTCGACCCCGTCCAGGGCCCGTACGTCGCCGAAGTCCTTCACCAGGCCCTCGGCCCGGATGGCCGCCCTCATGTGCCCCTCCTTCTCCTGGAACCAGCCGGGAACCACCTGACGGCCGACACTGGCAGGATCCCCCCGGAGCGCCCGTCGTGCGCTTCGGCGGGGGATCGGAGGCACCGCGTGCGCGGCCGCCGGGATGCGGGCCACCCGGGTGTGGTGGAAATGTGGAGGAGAGAGCCCGGCCCTGCCCTGGCCGCCCCACCGGGTTCCCGAAGGCCGTGTGCACCGGACGAGAAGGACCGAGGACCCGCACAGACCTGCGGCGGTCACACGCCGGCCGCCCGGAGGCCCCCGCCGGCTCACCCTGCCTTGCGCGAATCGATACCGGATGCGTCTCCTGCCGATACCGGATGCGTCTCCTGCCGAATCGAGGCGGTACCAGTGGATCTCAGGATGTCGGTCGAAGCCCGGGAGGCGTTCCTCGCCAGCCCGCACGTGGGAATCCTGGGGGTGGACGACGCGCGCGACGGCGGCGGACCGCTGCTCGTCCCGCTCTGGTACTCCTACCGGCCCGGCGGGCTGGTGACGATCCAGACCGGGCGGACGACGCTGAAGGCCCGGCTCATCCGCAGCGCGGGCCGGTTCAGCCTCTGCGCGCAGGTCGAGTCGGCGCCCTACCGCTACGTCAGCGTGGAGGGGCCGGTGGTGGCCGTCGAGGACCCGCTGCCGCCGGCCGCACGCGAGGAGCTGGCCCGCCGGTATCTGGACGCGGACACGGCGGCGGCGTACCTGGACGCCAACCGGCGGCAGCTGGCCGACGACGTCCTCATCCGCATGAGGCCCGAGAGATGGCGGACCGCCGACTTCGCCGCCTTCGCCAAGGAGTTCGAACCCTAGCTTCCCGCGCGCGGTCCGTGTGCGGCAGAGAGCGTGACGTCCCGATGAACACCCGAACAACGACGCATCAGGAGGCGGCCGAGCACGCTGCGGCGGTGCCGTATCCACGCGATCGCTGCCTCCACGAGCTGTTCGACGCCCGGGCGGTGCACCGCCCGCGGGCCATCGCCTCCGTACAGCACGGCCGCGGCATCAGCTACGGCGAACTCAAGCTCCGCTCCGACGCGGTGGCGGCCCGGCTGCACGACTCCGGCGTGCGGTACGGCGACACGGTCGGGGTGTGCGGGGCCCGCTCTCCGGAGGCGCTGGTCGCGTTCCTGGGCATCCTCAAGACCGGTGCGGCCTACGTCCCGCTCGACGACGCCTCACCACCCGCGCGTCTGCAGGCGATGGCCGAGGACGCGGGGGTGCACACCGTCGTCACGCTGCCCGGCAGCTCCCGCCGCATCCGGCGCGTGCGTTCCCGCATCGACCTGGGTGGCCTGGCTCCGAGCGCCCCGGCCACCCCGACCGACCCGGCCGCGGTGCCGCAGGCCCGGGTGCTCCCCGCGGACTGCGCCTACGTGATGTTCACCTCCGGCTCGACCGGCCGCCCCAAACCCGTGGCGATCCCGCACCGCGGAGTCGTCCGGCTGGCCGCCGCCGACCTGGTCCGGCAGCGGCCGCGGCCCGGTGAGCGGGTGCTGCACGCCTACGGCCTCTCCTCGGACGCCTCCACGATCGAGATCTGGCCCGCGCTGCTCGCCGGCGCCTGCATCGTGATCGCCGACCAGGAGGAACTGCTGTCGCCGACCGCCCTGGAATCGCTGCTGCTCTCCGAGCGGGTCAGCATCGCCTACCTGACCACCGGGGTGTTCCACCACATCGCGCGCACCAGGCCCTCGGCGCTGCGGTCCCTGCGGTTCGCCTCGGCCGGAGGCGAGGCGATGGACGCGGAGCTGGCCCGCGCGATACTGGCGGCCTGCCCGGACACCACCGTGGTCAACTTCTACGGCCCGACCGAGAACAGCGTGGTGTCCACCGCACACGCGCTGCACGACCTGCCTCCCGAGGCGACGGCCGTGCCGATCGGCCTCCCCCTGGAGAACTCCACCTGTCACGTGCTGCGCCCGGACGGCACGCTCGCCGACACCGGTGAGGAGGGCGAGCTCCTCGTCGGCGGGGACGGGCTCGCCCTGGGGTACCTCGGCGACCCCGGGCTGACCGCCGAGCGCTTCGTCGACGACCTCGTCGAGCCCGGTACGCGCCTCTACCGCACCGGTGACCGCGTGGTCCGGCACCCGGACGGCGTACTGGAGTACCGGGCCCGGGTGGACCGGCAGATCAAACTGCGCGGGCACCGCATCGAGCCGGACGAGGTGGAGGCGCGGCTGCGCGCGGACGACGCGGTGGGCGAGGCCGTCGTCGAACGGGAGGGCGACGCCCTGATCGGGTACGTGACCCCGGCCCGCCCCGGCCAGGCACTGACCCTGGACCGCATCCGCAGCGCTCTCGCCACCTGGCTGCCCGCGGCCGCGGTGCCCGCGCGGCTGGTGGAACTCGCGCGGTTCCCGGTGACGGCCGGGGGCAAGGTCGACCGCGCCCGGCTGCGCAGGCTGACGGCGACCGAGGAGGCTGCCGTCCCGGCGGCGGTGAACGGCACCGCGTCCGGCCCGCAGGACACGGTGGCCCGGATCTGGCAGGTGGTGCTGGGTGTGCACCCGGCGCCGGGCGACAGCTTCTTCGACATCGGCGGCGACTCCCTGCTGGCAGCCGAGGCCGTCACCCGTGCGCTGGCCGCCTTCGGCCTCGACGCCCGGCACGGCCGCACCCTCGTCCACAGCCTGCTGCGCTCCCCGACACTGGAGGACTTCACCGCCGCCGTCGTCGCCGTCCAGGGCCCGCCCGGCAGGGTGAACGCCGACGCGGGCCCGGTGGACTTCCGCGCCGAGGTACGGCTGGGCTTCACCCTCCCGCAACCGCGCGGGCCGGAGCCGGACTGGCACCACCCCGCGGAGGTGCTGCTCACCGGCGCCTCCGGCTTCGTCGGCGCCTTCCTCCTGGACGCGCTGCTGCGCCGCACCGACGCCCGGGTGTGCTGCCCGGTGCGGAGCCGGGCCCCCGCCCACGCCCGGCAGAAGGTGATGCGCAACCTCGCCCGCTTCGGCCTCGCCACCCCCGAAGCCGCCGACCGCATCGTGTGCCTCCCCGCCGACCTCGCCGAACCCGGCCTCGGACTGGAACCGGGCCGCGCCGACGAACTCGCCGACACCGTCGACCTGGTGATCCACTCGGCCGCGCAGGTCAACTTCATCTATCCGTACGACGCGCTGCGCCGCACCAACGTGGAAGGCACCAGGGAGCTCATCCGACTGGCGGCCGGGCGCCGGGTGCCGGTGCACTTCCTCTCCACCATCGCGGTGCTCGCCGGCTTCGGAACCGCCGGCGTACGGCACGTCGACGAGGACCTGCCGCTCGACCACGCCGACGGGCTCACCATGGGCTACGCCGAGAGCAAGTGGGTCGCCGAGGAGGTGCTGCGCGACGCCGCGGACCAGGACCAGGGCCTGCCGGTGGCGGTCTACCGTCCGTACGAGATCACCGGCGACCGGCACACCGGCGCGTGCAACACCGACACCGCGATCTGCTCGCTGTTCAAGACCATCAGCGAGACCGGGCTCGCCCCCGACATCCGGCTGCCGCTGGACTTCGTCCCGGTGGACTTCCTCTCCGACGCCCTGGTGCACATCGCCACCACCCACCGCGCCACCCGCCGGACCTACCACATGACCAACCCCCGCGCCGCGAGCCTGTGCGACATGCTCGACCGGATGGACAGGGCCGGCCACCGGATCTCCCGGCTCCCCTACGAGGAGTGGGTGGGCGAGCTCGTCCGCCACGTCGCGCAGCACCCCACGAGCCCCACGGCCCCGTTCGTCTCGCTGTGCGTGGACCGCTGCAAACAGGCCGACATGTCCGTCAAGGAGATGTACTTCGAGGGCACCTTCCCCACCGTCGGGCGGGCCAACGTCGAGCACGACCTGGCCACCTCGGGCCTGCACTGCCCTCCCGTCGACGCGGAGCTGCTGGACCGCTACCTGGAGTACTTCTACACCACCGGTTACCTCGAACGCCCCTGCCCCCGCCACCCGGAAGAGGCGCGGGCATGAGCGCACGGCCGCCCGGTGCGCGGGGGGCCGGCGCCGAGCCGGACGTCCTGGACTTCCCGCTCCCGCCGCCGGGCACCATGGGGCCGCCCGAGGAGTCCGCGCGGCTGCGCGAGACCTGCCCCCTGGCCAGGGTCAGGCTGCCGATGGACGCGACCGCCTGGTACGCCACCCGGCACGAGGACGTCCGGATGCTCTTCGCGGACCCCCGGCTGATCAGGCCGACCATCAACGACTGGCCGCCGCGTCCCGGTCAACCCGCGGACGACGGGCCGCGCCTGGTCACGATCGCCGAACTCGACGGCCCCCGGCACGCGGCCCTGCGCCGGGCGCTGGCCGAGCCGTTCAGCTCCCGGGCCGTGCGCGACCACCTGCCACGCATCCGCGGGCTGGCCGGGCGACTGCTGCGCGCGTTCGAGGACAACGGCCCGCCCGGCGACCTGGTCGCCGGCTTCACCGACCCCTTCCCCCTGCTCGTGCTCTGCGACCTGGTGGGCATCCCCTTCGAGGACCGGGACCGGTTCCTCCCGGTGCTGGACGCGGCCCTCGGCGGCATGGTGACCTCGCAGGAGGGGCGCCGGGTCACCGGTCTGCTGCGCGAGTACGTCGCCGCACTGATCGCCCGGAAGCGGGACCGGCCCGGCGACGACGTCCTGACCCGGCTGGTCCGCCGGTGCGACGACGGCGAGCTGACCCACGACGACGTGATGGCCTTCGGGCTGTCCATGCTCACCGTCGGCTTCGGCATCAGCAGCTTCTTCCTGGCCGACACCGCGCACACCCTGCTCGACCGGCCGGGCCTGTGGGCCCGCCTGCGCGACGACCGGGAGCTGATGCCCGGCGCGGTGGAGGAGTTCCTGCGCTACATGCCGGTGATGAACGGCACCGTGATCCTCCTGGCGACCGAGGACATCGAACTGCACGGGCGGACGATCCGCGAGGGCGACGCCGTCATTCCCGTACCGGCCTGCGCCAACCGCGACGAGCGGGTGTTCGCCGACGCCGACCGGCTCGACCTGGAGCGGGCCGGCGCGACCACGGGCCGCGGGGGCCACCTCGCCTTCGGACGAGGAGCCCACAACTGCCTCGGCGCCCACCTGGCCCGCGCCGAACTGTCCGCGGGAGTCGAGGCGTTGTTCGACCACTTCCCGCGGCTGCGCCTCGCCGAAGGACAGGAACCCGCCTGGGACGACGAATCCGTGACCAAGTCACCGCTGACCCTCCCCGTCAGCTGGTGAGACCCGACCGGCCACCTCGCACACGATCACCTCACACCCGGCCACCTCGTACGCGGCCACCTCACACCCGGCCACCTCGTACGCGACCAGGGAGCACCGCCAGTGAGCAGCTCACCGCCGCAACCCGCCGCCGACCCGCCCGCCATCGACCTGCCCCTGCCGCCGCCGGGCACCATGGGCCCGCCCACGCAGTACGGGTGGCTGCGCCGGGAGTGCCCGCTCGCGGAGGTCCGGCTGCCGATCGGCGCCACCGCCTGGTACGCCACCCGCTACGAGGACGTCCGGGCCCTGATCGCGGACCCCCGGCTGATCCGGCCGACCATCAACGACTGGCCGCCCCGGCCTGACCGGGCCGCCGACGACGAGCCGGGCCTGATCACGATGATGGAACTGAACGGCCCCCGCCACGTGGCCCTGCGCAGCGCTCTGGCCGCGGCGATCAGCGTCCGGGCGGTGGGGCGGGGGGTG